>JACQHU010000052.1 GCA_016198805.1 Armatimonadota bacterium | reverse complement strand
GTCCGGAGTGGCAGTGCCGACGATGATGAGGTCGAGATCCCTGGCGGTGACCCCCGCGTCGCGCAACGCCTCTTCCGCGGCTTCGACCGCCAGGTCAGACGTGGCCACGCCCTCAGGCGCCACACGGCGCTCCCGGATGCCCGTCCGCGTCTGGATCCACTCGTCGCTGGTGTCGACCAGGCGCTCCAGTTCATGATTGGGCATGATGCGGCCCGGGATGCTGCGACCCATGCCCGCGATGGTGGCGCCTCGTCGAACTAGCGGCCGGGCTACCGGAATAGGCCGTGGAGCCTGACGCACTGAGGTCATGGTGAGCGCTCCCTTATTCCTTCTTCTTCTTGGGGCGGTCGGTCTCGATCGCGATCACCTCACGTCCGGCATAATGCCCACACGACGGACAGACGCGGTGCGGCGCGATCCGGGACTTGCACTGCGGGCAGGTCACCAGCGTCACCGGGACGGCCGTCCACCGGCTGCGCCGGGTGGCCGTCCTCGTTCGGGAATGCCGTCGTTTTTGAGTCACTCAGGGTGCCTCCTTCATCACGTCCATCAGGTCCGTGACAGTCTCAGGACACAGACACCGGCCATCGAGCCGCTCGGCGCCGCACCGGGCGCACAACCCCTCACAGTTCTCGTCGCAGTGGACCACCATCGGGAGCGCCAGGACCAGTTCCTCTCGGGCGAGCCCTGTGAGGTCCAGCGCCAGCGACCCGCTGGCGGTCACGAGCAGCGGATCGGGACTCCCCCACTCGAACTCCTCGTGCACCCCGGCTTCCAGCCGGTACCGGAACGGCCGCGCACAGCGATCGCAGATCAGCTCGACGTGCGTCCCCAGGTGCCCAGCCACGCGCAGGACCGATCCCAGGTTGGTCAGGGTGAGGTCGCCCTCGACCGGTTCGTCAAACGGAATCTCGACGATGTGACTGGGAACCGACTCGCGACACTGCACCACGAGCGTGGCCCCCCGCTCGCTGCGAAGCCGCCGGAGATCCACCAGCATGGGGTTCGCGCCTCCGCCAGACTTCCCCATTATAGAGACGCGCATTTTTGAGTGTCAACGAACGCCGGCGTTTCAGGCGTCGCGGCGCCCCATGACCCCCGACGCGCGCAGGACTTCCTGGCCGCGGCGGATGGTGGCCAGCACGCGTTGCAGCTCCGTCTCCAGCCGCTGCAGCACCTCGGCCGCATACTCGTCCGCGCCGCTGCGGATGCGCTCGGCTTCGCGCCGCACCTCATCGAGCAGGACCTCGCCACGCTGGACTGCCGGCCCTGCACTTGCGGCGCCCGCCACGGTCCGCGCATGCGCCTGCGCGTCGAGGATGAGACGCCGCGCTTCCTCCCGCGCCCGCGCCAGCGTCCCTTCGGCCTCCGCCAGCAACCAGGCGGCGTGATGGAGTTCCTTGGGCAGCGCGTCTCGCGCCATGCGCAGCAGCCCGACGACTTCCTGCTCAATCGCCTGCCGCTGCCCTGTCGGCAGACGACTCAGATGCCGGCGCAGCACCAGCTCGGCCCGCTCCAGGATCTCCAGCGCCGACTCCATGCGATTGGCTTCAGCCGGCGAACTTGGCCCGGATGCGCTCGGCGACCAGAGCGGGCACGATGCTATCCACGGAGCCGCCCAGGCTGGCGACCTCGCGGATCAGCGACGAGGACACGAAGGCGTACTCCGGATCGGCGATCAGCAGCAGCGTATCCAGGGACGGGGCCAGGCGGCGGTTCATCGCAGACTGCTTCAGTTCGAAATCGAAATCCCCGACCGCCCGCAGTCCTTTGATCAGGCACGTCGCGCCGCGGGCCAGGGCAAAGTCGACGGTCAGGCCGCTGTAGGCCGACACCTCCACGGTGGGCAGATCGCCGACCACCTCAGAGAGCATGGCCACGCGTTCGGCCACCGTGAAGATGCCGCGTCCTTTCTCGACGTTTTCCGCCACCGCGACGATCACGCGGTCGAACAGCCGGGCGGCCCGCCGGATGACATTGATGTGCCCGCTGTGGACCGGGTCGAAACTGCCCGGATAGACGGCAATGCGCACGACATCCCCTCCCCTCGCTACGGCCGACCCTCCCGACGAATGAACCACAACACCGTCTCGCCGTACCTGGCCTCCCGGGTGATGCCGAAGCCGTCCGGTACTGCGGGCCGGTCGCGCCAGTGCCCCTCGGCCACGATGACCCCTCCCTGTGTCAGGATGCCGCGCGCGGCGAGCGCGGTCAGCGTGCGCTCGACCCAGCCATCGCCATACGGCGGATCGAGCAGGATCACGTCGAACGTCTCGCCCGCAGCCGCCAGGCGCCCGATCGCGGTCAGGGCATCTTCACACCGCACCGCGGCGTGGTCCGCCAGGCCTGCTGCCGTCAGCCGCTCGTTGATGGCCCGGGCGAGGGCGGCGTGCTGCTCGACGAAGACGGCGCGCTGCGCGCCGCGGTGCAGCGCTTCGATGCCCAGGGCTCCGGTCCCCGCGAACAGGTCGAGCACCACGGCCCCGGCGACCGTGGGGCCCAGGCTGTTGAACAACGCGTCACGCACACGCGCGGCGGTGGGCCGCACGGCCGCGGCCCGGGGTCGGGCCGCGCGCCGGGAGGCTCGCTGGCGGGTCCGCATGCGGGTCACCCGACCGACGCCAGGCTGGCGCGGTGCGCGAGATATCGCCGCACCTGGTCGCCAAGCGCAGCGAGTGCCGGGTCACGCAGACCCGGATCCCGGGACAGCAGCGTCTCAGCCGCCTGATTCGCTTCCTCGAGCAGCGGCAGATCCGTCACCAGGTTCGCTACGCGCAGGCCGGCCACGCCGTGCTGGCGCACGCCCAGGACCTCGCCGGGCCCGCGCAATGCCAGGTCCTCCTGCGCGATGCGGAACCCATCGGTGGTCGCAGCCATGATCTCCAGCCGACCCCGACCCTCGTCCGTCGCAGGATCCGCGATCAGGATGCACTGCGAGCGGACGGTCCCGCGGCCGATGCGGCCCCGGAGCTGGTGAAGCTGGGCGAGCCCGTAGCGGTCGGCGTTCTCGATGACCATCAGCGAGGCGTTCGGCACGTCCACCCCAACCTCGATGACGGTGGTGGCGACGAGCACGTCGATCTGCCCGGCGCGGAACGCGTCCATGATGGCCGCCCGCTGTGAAGCGGGAAGCCGCCCGTGGACCACCTCCAGCCGGATGCCGGCCAGCGGGCCGGCGGCGAGTTCACGCGCCAGTTCCACGGCCGACCGCGCTTGCAGGACATCGGACTCCTCAATGAGGGGACAGACCACGAAGGCCTGCCGTCCGGCCGACACCTGCTCGTGAACGTAGGTGTAGACCCTGGCGCGGGCGCTCGACGGCCGCACGTGGGTCGCGACCGGCTCCCGGCCTGGTGGCATCTCGTCCAGCACCGAGACGTCCAGGTCGCCGTAGACGGTCAGCGTCAGCGTCCGCGGAATGGGCGTGGCGGTCATGACGAGGACGTCGGGCCCCGAACCTTTCTCCCGCAGCCGGGCGCGCTGCATCACGCCGAAGCGGTGTTGTTCGTCCACGATGACCAGCCCCAGCCGGTTGAAGACCACGCGCTCCTGGAGCAGCGCATGCGTCCCCACGACCACGACGGGGGCTCCGCTGCGCAGGGCCTCCAGGGCGGCGGCCCGCGCGGCCGGGTCGGCGCTTCCCACCAGCAGGTGCACGGGGATCCCCTGGGGAGCCAGCAGGCGTTGCAGCGTCAGCAGGTGCTGCTCCGCCAGGATCTCGGTGGGCGCCATCAGCGCCCCCTGGAAGTCGCCTTCAACGCATGCGACCAGCGCCGCGGCGGCCACGACGGTCTTGCCCGATCCCACGTCGCCCTGCAGCAGCCGGTTCGTCGGCACGGGGCGTTGCATGTCCCGCGTGATCTCCGCGATGACGCGCCGCTGCGCGCGCGTCAGGTCAAAAGGGAGAGACGACAGAAACCGGCGCACGCGCTCGCCGAACGGCCCGTAGGGCGCGCCGCGCGGCGTGGCGTCCAGCGCACGCCGCTGCTGCAGCATCCCCAGCCGCAGGACCAGGAGTTCCTCGAAGGCCAGGCGCCGCCGGGCAGCCACCTGATCCGCCTCCTGGTCAGGGAAGTGCACGGCCCACAGGGCCTCGCGCAGCGCAGGCAGTCCATGCCGGCTGCGCACCTCCTCGGGCAGGATCTCGGGCACCGCGGCCGCGCCGAGGTCCAGCGCGTCGCGGATGAGCACACGCAGGCTACGCTGGGGCAGGCCTTCCGTGGTGGGATAGATCGGCACCAGCCGGCCAGTGTGCCAGGGTTCCTCGCTGTCGTCGAGGACCTCCACCTCCGGCGCGACAAACTGCAGGGCGCGGCCGGCGCGCTCCACCCGGCCGTAGAGGCTGACCTGCTGCCCGCGCGTCAGCGTCTGCGCCAGGTACGGCTGATTGAACCAGACGGCGTACGCCACGCCCGTGGCGTCAACCACGCCCGCGCGCACCAGGGGCATCCCGCGCCGGGTGCGCACCAGCTGCACGCGTTCGATCCTCGCCATGGCGGCCTGCTCCATTCCCTCGCGCAGGGCGGCCAGCGGCGTCGGGTTGCGCCGGTCCTCGTGCCGGCGGGGCAGGTGCCACAGGAGGTCCCTCACGGTCTCGATGCCGAGCCGGGCAAGCAGAGCCGCGCGCGAGGGTCCCACGCCACGGAGATACTGAACGGGATCGTCTGGCTTCGGCCGGCGCGCGGTGCCGGTAACCGCAGGGGGGTCGACGGAGGTGATGCGGCGCCTGGTCATGGATCACCGACCCGCCGGCCAGTCGCGGGTCTGGCGTGAAGTTCGCCGCCGCGGCAGGCTCTCCTTGCCGTGTCCGTGGTCGGCATCCGGGCAGATGATATCATGGAATCGCCTCCTGACGGAGTCGAGCGCGGTGCACCGCCACACGCGGTCATCACGGGAGATCGAGATGCGGCCGCTGCTTGTCCTTGCGATCATGACCTGTCTGCTGGCGCCGGTCCATGCCCAGAGCGCACAGCAGATCGTCACGATCGACACCCGTCCGGGGGTCACGGTGCGGGTCCTCCTGTGGCCGCCGTCGGCGCCTCCCGGGGCCGCGCTCGTCCTGTTTCCGGGAGGCAACGGCGCCGGCCACTTCGCGGAGCGGGCCGGGGGCATCCGGTTGGGTGGAAATTTCCTGGTGCGCAGCGCTTCCCTGTTTGTCGAGCAGAATCTGGCGGTTCCCGCTGGAGCGGATCACCTCACCGGCGCTCTTCGTCCACCACCGGCAGGACGCGTGTCAGGAGTCGCCCTTCGATCAGGCCGTGCGCCTGCGGCAGCGGATGACCCGCAGCCCACGGACGGACTTCATCGAGGTCCAGGGCGGAGACCCGCCGCGCTCCACTCCCTGCGAAGCGATGAGCCCCCCCGGCTTCCTGGGCAAGGAGCGCGAGGTCGTCGCCGCGATCGCGGACTGGATCGCCGGGAGGCCGACCCCGGCGCAGATCGGCCCGTGAGGCCCGTGACCGTCATGTTGCGCAGATTGAACAGCGTGTGCTAGAATCCGGCCGTTGTCGGCCGCGGTGTGGATCCATCGAGAATGCCAGGATCCTGACAAGTGCAGTGAGGTGTTGTATGGCACGGCGATGCGCAATCTGTGGGAAGGGTCCGGCGGCGGGGTACAGCCTGAGTCATTCGCACGTCCGGTCCCACCGGCGGTTCCTGCCCAACCTTCAGCGGGTCCGGGTGATGATCGGCGGGGTCTCGCGCCGGGTCAACGTCTGCACAACCTGCCTGAAGTCGCGCCGCGCCGTTCGGGCTGTCAAGGCCTCCGCCGCCAGGGCCGTCTAGGCCTCCGCTGCCTCTGGCGCTGCCGGCGCGAACACGGCGGCCACCCGTTCGGCGTCGAACACGTACTGTTCCCCGCAAAACCGACACTGCACCTCGACGCGTCCCTCCTCACGGAGCAGACGCTCAGCCTCCTGCCGCCCGAGCGTGGCGATCACGCCCACGACCTTCTGCGCGCTGCACCGGCAGGCGAAGCGTACGGCGCGGTGCTCCAGCACCGATACCGGCAGACGCCCCAACGCCGCGCGCAGCATCTCGTCGGCGCCGGCGCCTCCATTCACCATCTGGGTCACGGCCGGCAACAGCCTGGCCCGTTCCTCCAGATAGGCGGGAATCGACGGCGGCGCGCCGGGCATCACCTGGAGCATCAGCCCACCGGACGCCAGGACGCGTTCGGTGGGTCCCACCAGGACCCCGACGGCCACCACTGAAGGCACCTGTTCACTGCAGGAAAGATAGGCGGCCAGGTCTTCACCGATTTCCCCGGAGACCAGCGGGACGCTGCCCTGGTAGGGATCACGCAGTCCGACGTCGCGGGTCACATGGAAGGTCCCGCGCTGTCCCACGGCGCCGCCGACGTCAAGCTTGCGCGCGGACGTGGGCGGAAGATCGGTCCGCGGGTTGGTCACGTAGCCGCGCAGCGCGCCGTCGGCGGTGCTCTCCGAGATCATCGGGCCCAGAGGACCGTCGCCCAGCACGCGGATCATCACGGTCTGCCGCTCTTTCAGGGTCGACCCCAGCATCGCGGCCGCCACCAGGGCCCGGCCCAGGGCCGCCGTCGCGGTCGGCAGGGTGCCGTGCCGCCTGCGGGCTTCCTCCGTGGCGTCGGTGGCAATCGCGGCGCAGGCCAGCACCGCGCCGTCGGCCGCTATTCCCCGTACTAACACATCGCTCACTCTCGCCACCTCAGCATGGCGTGTCCCCATTGTAGACAAGACGGCGGCACGGAACAAACGGTCCCGGTCACCACCAGGCGCGCGCTCTCGAATTCAGGAGCCGGAACCGGGAATCAGACGGGCGTCCCGTGCATGGGGTTGGCCGGCCCGTGCCCGCGGCCGATGGCCAGCCCGGCGCGGATCGCCTCGGTGACAAAGGCCTTGGCCCGCCGGACCGCGTCCTCGACCAGCCGCTCCTGGGCCAGCCCCGCGGCGATGGCCGCGGCGAAGATGCACCCGGTGCCGTGCGTGTGGGAAGCGGGGATCCGCGGCGCCCGCAGGAGGACAACCGACGTGCCATCGTAGAGGACGTCGACGGCGTCGCCTTCCAGGTGCCCGCCCTTCACGACCACGTACCGCGGCCCCAGGGCGCGGATGGCCCGCGCCGCCTCTTCCATCTCGCGGACGGTCGTGATCTCCCTGCCAGTGATCGCCCGGGCCTCGTGGAGGTTTGGCGTGACCACGGCGGCCAGCGGCAGCAACACCGTCCGCAGCGCGTCCATGGCCTCCGGGCGCAGCAGCGGCGCGCCGGACTTGGCGATCATGACGGGATCCACCACTAGGTTGGCGATCCGGTGATGGCGCACCCGGTCGGCCACCGCGCCGATGATCCCCGCGTTGCTCAGCATCCCGGTCTTGGCCGCGTCCACGCCGATGTCGGCCGTCACCACATCGATCTGCTGGGCGACGAACTCAGGCGTCATCTCCACCACGCCGAACACCCCGGCCGTGTTCTGTGCGGTGAGTGCGGTGATCGCCGTCATCCCGAACACGCCCAGAGCGGAGAAGGTCTTCAGGTCGGCCTGGATCCCGGCACCGCCGCCCGAGTCTGATCCCGCAATCGTCAGCGCCCGCCGGATGGTCATGGCTCACCGCCCCCCGCAGCTTACGCGTTCCGCGCAAAGTGATCCCACCCGCCGGCCAGCGGACGGCGCACCCCGTCGGGTAACCGCAGCGTCACGCCTTCCGCTGGAGGCCGGACTTCCCCGATCACGGAAACCGCCGTGCCCGCCTCGCGCACAGCCTCGACCAGAACCCCCACGTCGTCCCGCGGCGCGGCGACCAGCAACTCAAAGTCCTCACCGCCGTACAGCGCCAGATCGACGGGATCAGCCCCAAGCGTCGCGGCGGCCGCGCGCACCCCTGCGTCGACCGGCAGCCCCTGCACCTCGACAACCGCGCCGACCCCACTTTCCTCGCAGAGACGGTGCAGGTCGCTGGCCAGCCCGTCGCTGAGATCCATCGCGGCGTGCACGCGGCGTGTCCGCACCAGGGCCCGGCCCTCCCGCACGCGGGGGGTCGGCGTGCAGTACGCCTCCACGAGTACTCCACCCTCTCCTCTCTGCAACAGCCGCAGGCCTGCAGAGGACCGGCCCAGCGACCCGGTCACCAGGAGGAGATCGCCCGGCCGCGCGCCGCTGCGCCGGAGCGCCTGCCCTTCCTCCACTTGTCCCAGCGCCACCACGTCGATCGCCAGCGGGCCCGGGGTGCTGCTGATGTTGCCTCCGGCGATGGTGGCTCCCCATCGGGCCGCCTCGTCGCGCAGGCCATCGTACATCTGCTCGACCCAGGCGACCTCCAGTGCGGCCGGCAACAGCAGGGAGATGAGCGCATACCTCGGCTCCCCGCCCATGGCCGCGATGTCGCTGATGTTCACCGCGATCGCCCGCCTGCCGATCTGCTGCGGAGACATGCGGTCGCGCAGGAAGTGGACGCCGTCCACCTGCACGTCGACGGTCGCCAGGAGGTCGAAGCCCGGCGCCGCCGGCAACACCGCCGTGTCATCGCCCAGAAACGCCGAGGCCAGGCGCCGCCGCAGCCGCGCCAGGAGCCCGAACTCCCCCACGTCACCGACGCGCTCGGGCGGCATCGATCCGCTCACGCAGACGTCTGGCTGCGGCGGCGATGTCGGGCTGGCCCACGACAGCCGAGATCACGGCGACCCCGGCGGCGCCGGCGCGGATCACGTCGGGGGCGTTGTCCGGAGTGATCCCGCCGATCCCCACGACGGGGATCCGGACCGCCCGGACGATGTCCCGCAGCGCGCCGAGCCCGATCGGCGCGCCGGCATCAGGTTTCGTGGCGGTGGCAAACAGCGATCCCACGCCCAGGTAGTCCGCGCCCTCCCGCTCCGCGCGCACCGCCGCCTCAACCGTGTCGGCCGACGCGCCCACGACCTTCCCCGCACCGACGATCCGGCGGGCCGCGGCCACCGGCAGGTCATCCTCCCCGACATGGACGCCGTCGGCCGCGCACGCCACGGCCACATCGGCGCGGTCGTTGACCATAACCACCACGCCGGAGCGCCGGCACAGTTCGGCCAGGCGGGTCCCCACCTCCACCATCTGCCGGGTGGAGAACGTCTTCTCCCTGAGCTGAATCGCCGTCGCTCCGCCGCGGATCGCCTCGGCCGCCTGCTCCTCGTGGCTGCGGCCCGACAGCACCCGGTCGGTCAGGACGTACAGGCTCAGGTCCATGCGTTCCCCAGCACGTGCACCTTCGCGCGGCGGCTCAGGTCCTCGGGCGCCAGGCCGGCCAGCGCATCCATCAGCCCCGCCCTGAACGACCCCGGGCCGGCGGCCCGCTCAGCAGCGATCTCCGCGGCGACGCCGAGGGCTGCGAGGCCGGCGGCCCCGGCGGCGAGCGCATCGGGCTCGACCGACGCGAACGCCGCGACCATCGCGGTGGCCAGGTCACCCCCTCCGGTGATCCGGGCGAGCAGCGGGTGGCCGCCCTCCACGATCACGCTCCGCCGCCCGTCGCTGAGATGGTCTCGCGGGCCGGTCACCGCCACGACGGTGGCCGCGCGGCTGGCCAGATCGTGAGCCAGGACTTCCGCCGGGAGCGCCGCGCCGATCGACTCGACTCCGCGCAGCGCGCTGTCGACCCCGAGCAGCGCGGCGGCTTCGCCGGCATTCGCCCGCACCACCGCAATGGGCAGTTCCGCCAGCATCCTGCGCGCGGTCTGCGTCCTGAACGCGGACGCCCCGGCGCCCACCGGGTCCAGAATGACGGGAATGCCTCTCTGGCCGGCCACCTTGCCGGCCTTCCACATCGCGTCGACCCGCTCGCGGGAAGGGGTCCCGAGGTTGAGCATCACGGCCCGGGCCGAGGAGGTAATCTCCTCGATCTCCTCACCGGCCTGCGTCATCACCGGCAGGGCGCCGATCGCCAGCACGGCGTCGGCCACATCACCGATCGTCACCAGGTTGGTGAGGCAATGAATGAGCGGGCTCGCCGCCCGCAGCGCGGCCAGCCGTTCCCCGATGCGCGGGGCGAGATCCATCGGTCGTACCCCCTCGGCTGCCCTACCTTCCCCCGTCGATGACAACCTGCGTGACGCCCAGTCGCTGGAGGGCCTTCAGGACCACGACGCCGACGATCGCGCCCGCGACCGAACTCGCCAGGAACGCAGACATCAGGGCCACCAGCGACATGCTCCGGCCCATGAACGCGGGCGCGATGAGCAGGGCGCCGATCGTCGCGCCGACCGGCCCGGTCCCGATGGGCTCGAGCAGACCCACCCATTCCTTCCGCCAGGCCCGGTACGCAAACCCCACGACCAGCGCGCCGGGGATCCCGCCCGGAAATGCCAGGACCGTTCCGACGCCGAAGGCATTGCGCAGGACGGCCGCGAGGGTCGCCGCCAGGGCGGCGTACCAGGGGCCGAGCAGCACGCCCGCCAGGACATTCGTCATGTGCTGCCAGGGCAGCAGTTTGGCCCCGGCCACGGGGATCGACCCCGGAAAGAACGAGAGCACCACCGGCAGCGCGGCGAAGAACGCCGCCAGGACCAGTCGCCGTGTCTCCATCGTCTGTCCTCCTAGTCGCGGGGGAAACGAAAACCGCCAACCCTTCCAGATTGGCGGCGACGTGCGCTCTTCCCCACGCCAGTATTACCTGGATCGGGTCCAATGGGTCGGCGAATGTCCCCGAGGCCGCGCCCCGGAGCGGATCGCCCTCTCAGCCCGCCTTCACGAGCTCCCCGACACTGCTATGCGATCGTGCCACCTTGCATGATACGGCCGGCGGGCCGCCCCCGCAAGACCGCGAAGCCAGGTCACCCGGCGGTTGGCTGGCTTTCCAGCACCCGCCAGAGTTCGTCGCGATCGAGAGGTACCAGCGGCGACTCCGCCCCGCCGCGGCGGACCACCCGGTCCGAGTCCGTCAGCATCCCGATGACCGCCGAGGAAATCCCGGCATCGGCCAGCGCCGCCTGCGCGGCCGCGGGGTCCGGGGTGGCGATGAGCATGGCCCCGCTGCTGACCAGACCCAGGGGATCGACGCCCAGCGCGTCGCAGATCGCGCGGGTCTCCGGAGCCACGGGGACCGCGTCGGCATCCAGGTGCACGCCGCACCCTGAGGCTTCAGCCAGCTCCCAGACGCCGGTCAGGATGCCGCCTTCGGTGACGTCGTGCATGGCGGTGGCGCCGCGGCCCGCGGCGATCCGCCCCTCCAGGACCACGCTGATCCGGTGGATGAACGCGCGGGCCCGCGCGAGCACGGCCGTGTCGACCTGCCGGCTCAGGCGGTCGGCGAGATCGAGGGCCAGGATCGCCGTTCCCTCGATGCCCGCGCCCTTGGTCAGCACCAGCGCATCACCGGGGCGGCCTCCTCCGGCCGACACGAAGCCGTCGCGGGGCGCCCGGCCGATCGCGGTCATCACGACCAGGGAGCGGTCCAGGCCCGGCGTCACCTCGGTGTGGCCGCCGACGATCTCGATCCCGACCGCCTGCGCCGCCTCCCCGGCCTCCCGCATGATGCGGTCCAGGTCTGCCTCAGCCGTCGCTTCCGCAAGCAGCAGCGTCAGCAGCAGCCCGACGACCTCCGCCCCGGTGGTCGCTAGATCGTTGCACGCCACATGCACCGCCAGATGACCCAGATGCTCTGCGGCGCCGGTGATCGGATCGCAGGTCACGACGCAGACCGAAGGGCCGAAGTCCAGCACCGCGCAGTCCTCACCCACGCGGGCATGCACGAGGACGTCGGCGCGACGTCCCAGATACGGGAAGACTCGCTCGCGCAGCAGTCGTGGGGAGAGTTTCCCGGCTCTCATGGCTCCTAGCATGCGCCGGGCGCGCGGTGTCTGACAAGAGGAACCGTCCTGCCTCCACCGAACGTTTCCAGGAGCCGATCCCGATGGAAACTGCCTACATCCTGATCAGACTGAACCGGAGCACGCCCGCCGCGGTGGCCCGCCTGGTCCGGCGCGTCCCCGGCGTGTCAGAGGCCGCGGTGACCATGGGCGAGGTCGACATCCTGGCCATCGTGCACAAGGAGACAACGAAGGGCCTGGCGACGATCAGCCATCAGATCCAGGCCATCGAAGGAGTCGGCAGCGTTTCGCTCTGTGTGGTGGTCCGTCCCTAAGCGTGCACGCGCGGGGTGATGCCCACCAGGTGGCGCAGCAGGCGCTGGGACACCTCCAGCGCCCGGAAGCCGTCTTCCGCCGAGACCCGCGGTCGCTCGTCTCCCCGCACGCAGGCCACGAAGTGGCTGAGTTCGGCGCGCAGCGGCTCGTCGCCGTCCAGCACGAGCCGTTGCAGTTCGCCGCCGAAATGCCGGACGCTGATGACCTCGCGCTGGTAGTCGAGGTGCACCACCCGGTCGGCCATCGTGATCTCCATTTCCACCGCTTTGACGGCCGATACGCGGCTGGCCGTCAGGGTGACGCGGCAGCCGCCCTCCATGGCCAGGTGGGCGACGGCCAGGTCCTCGTGGCCGTTGTGGACCCGCACCCCGACCCCGGTGACGTCTGTGACCCGGCCGGGAACCAGTGAGAGCACGATGTCGATATCGTGGATCATCAGGTCCAGCACGACCCCCACGTCCATCACCCGCTGGGGATCATAGGGGCGGACGCGGCGCGCCTGAATCAGGAGCGGGTCAGCGACCATCTCCCGGAGTCGCTGGACGGCCGGCTTGAACCGCTCGACGTGCCCGACCAGCATGACGATCCGACGCCGTGCTGTCAGATCGACCAGCCGCTGCGCTTCCTCCACCGTGGCGGTCATGGGCTTTTCCAGCAGCACGTGGACGCCGGCGTCGACGAAGTCCCGGGCCACGTCGTAGTGCAGCACCGTCGGGACCACGATACTCACCGCGTCGACTTTCCCGAGCAGCGCCTGGTGATCAGTATGGGCCGCGGTCGCGTGCCGCGCGGCGGCCGCGCGCGCCTCCCGGGGGTCCCGGTCCACGACGCCGACCAGCTCCACCCCGGGGATCGACGCAAAGATGCGGGCGTGGTGCCGGCCCCATTGGCCGAGGCCGACCACGCCGACGCGCATCGGTGCCCGGCTCACGCCCCCGCTCCCTGGAACGCCCGCACCGCGTCGATGACGGCTCCCACGTCACCGGGCGACAGGCCCGGATGGACCGGGACCGAGAGAACCTCGCGCGTCAGTTGCTCCGCATCCGGAAAGGCCCCGCCGAATCCCCGGCGCCGGTACGCAGGCGTCTGGGGAATCAGCCGCGGGTAGTAGATCCGGTTGCCCACCCCCGCGGCCGTCAGGTGCCGGGAGAACGCGTCGCGGTGGCGCGGGACGCGCATGGTGTATTGATGGAACACGTGGCGATACCCCGGCGGCTCCGTGGGGGTCCGGAGCCAGGAGAGATCTGCGAAGGCATTCGAGTATCGCGCCGCGTACTCGCGGCGCTGCTCGTTCCGCTCGTCGAGATGCCTGAGCTGGACCAGGCCGATCGCGGCGGCCATCTCGGTCATCCGGTAGTTGAACCCCACGACCTCGTAGGCGTACTCTTCGTCCCCGCGGGGGTCGACGAGGAGGCGCGCCCGGCGGGTCACGTCCGGGTTGGCGGTGGTGACCATTCCGCCTTCGCCGGTCGTCATGTTCTTGGTTGGATAGAAACTGAAGATAGCCGCGTCGCCGAACGTCCCGACGCGCTGGCCGGCGATGGATGCCCCATGCGCCTGCGCGGCGTCCTCGATGAGGAGCACGCCGTACCGGTCGGCGAGCTGCCGGAAGGCAAGCATGTCGGCTGGCAGCCCGTAAAGGTGCACCGCCAGGATGGCCCGCACCCTGCCCCGGCGCAGGACGGCCTCAACCGCGTTGGGATCCAGGTTGCATGTCGCAGGATCGACGTCGGCGAAGACCGGCTCGGCCCCGGCGTGGATGACCGCGTGGCTGGTCGCCGCGAAGGAAAACGGGCTCGTGACCACGCGGTCCCCGGGCCCGATCCCCAGAGCAAGCATGGCGACCTGGAGGGCTGCCGTGCCGGATGAGGTGGCTGCGGCGTACGGGACGCCCAGATAGGCCGCAAACGCGGCCTCAAACGCCGCGACCCGGCGGCCTGCCACCAGGGCGCCGGAGTTGAGGACGTCGAGGACCTCTCGCTTTTCTTCTTCGCCGATTTGCGGTCGCGCGATCGGGATCGCCGCCGCGGTCCGCGGGGTCATCCACCACTCCCTGTTCTGTCACGCGGGCCACAGCCCATCGTTGTAATGTCCGGGGTGCTGGCGCGCTTTTCTCTCTGGACGACCCCGGGCGTGCACGGGGTGGCCGGATCTCGACCTCCGTTACGACGCGGGGGTTTCGAGCTGGCCCTTGAGGGACGCTAACATGTTCTCACAGTTCTTGCGCATGAGCACCTTCACCAGGTTGCTCAGCAGGGCGCCGGCCAGCGGAATGTCGAGTTCGAAGTCGACGGCCAGCCGGCTCTGCGTCCCGTCGGGGACGGCCTCGAACGTCCACGTCCCTTCGTACCGGTTGAAGTCGCCCGACCGCTGCCGGAAGACGCATACGTGGCGCGCGTCGTCCCACTCGTCTTCTTCAACCCACCGGATCTTCCGTCCCTGGACGACGCCCACCCACTGGGTCACGGTGCCGCCGGGCCGGCGTTCCAGCACCGCCACGCTCTCGAGGTCAGGCATGAACTGCGGAAACCGTTCGACGTCCTTGGCCAGGGCGTACACGCGATCGAGCGGGGCCCGGATGACCGCCGACGCTTCAACGCGGGCCACGCAGGCTCTCCCGCTCGCTCATGGTCGGTTTGACTATACCGGCGGCGTCTGGGGCTGTCAATGAAACCCGTCCGGCGCCAGCGTCCTGCTTCTCGGCGCCGCTTCGTTAACGTTGATGCAACTGATGACGTAGGCGGAAGAACCCGTTCTCAGATCTGTGAACCAAAGAAGGGTCCTATATCGATGGTAAAGCCTGAAGAGCGTCAAATATGCGTAAGCTCCCGGATTGCCCATGGCAGGTCCCCTCTGTGCACTTGCCCTGTCTGTTGTCCCGTCGTTTGCCGCGGTAATGACTGCCGAGTCAATGGCGATTCCCGCCGGACTCTTCTTCGATCAGATTGCGGCTCGCCCCAGGTGTTTCCCTGGGCTGCGGTCCCAGCCGACGCGCCGTGACCAGGAACCCGGTATGGGCCACCATGCGGTGCGCGGGACGCACGCTCTGCCCGCTGACGTTCCATGGACGCACCAGCGCTTCCACGACATCGGCACGTCCGAAGGCCCGGCTGGCATGCAGGGCCTCCACCGCCTGCTGCACCTGCACCGTCGTGGGGAGATACGCCAGGAAGATCCCGCCCGGCCGCAGGCCGTCCGTGGCGGGGCCAACGATCTGCCAGGGCTCGGGCAGGTCCAGGATCAGCCGGTCGCAGGGTCCATCGGGGATGCCGGTCGAGATGTCGTGGAGGCGGAGGACGAGCGTGGGCACCTCACCCAGGTACCGTGAGATGTTACGCGTTGCCTGCCGCAGAAAGTCCTCGCGGATCTCGTACGAAAAGACCTTGCCCGCGGGCCCCACCGCCCGGACCAGGGCCATCGTGAGCGCCCCCGAGCCGGTTCCCGCCTCGACCACCACGGCGCCCGGATAGATATCGGCCAGCATCAGGATCAGCGCCAGATCCTTCGGGTAGATGACCTGCGCGCCGCGCGGCATCGCCAGCACGTAGTCCGCCAGCGTCGGCCGCAAGACCAGCAGCGACTCGCCCCGAGAGGTCTCGATGGTCGTCCCTTCGGATCGGCCGATGAGGTCGTCGTGCGCGATGCGGCCGCCCCGAAGGTCGTGGGACCCGCCGGGCTGCAGCCAGATCAGGTACGACCGGGACTTGCGGTCGATGAGGAGGACGGGCTCGCCGGCCTGTAGCGGCCCGGCGCGCATTACGCGCGGGCGCCTGCCATCAGACCGCGACCCCGCGCGGCCTGACGTTTTCCTGAACCCATCGGACGATCTCTTCCAGCGAGGCGCCTGGACCGAAGATCTTGGCGATCCCGGCGGCGAGCAGGCCGGGGATGTCTTCCTCGGGGATGATCCCCCCGCCGAAGACGGGGAGGTCCGTGATCCCGCGATCCCGCAGCAGCGCCATGACGCGGGGGAACAGGGCGTTGTGCGCACCCGAGAGGATCGATAGCCCGACGGCGTCCACATCCTCCTGGATGGCCGCGCTGGCGATCATCTCGGGGGTCTGGTGGAGGCCGGTGTAGATGACCTCGCACCCCGCGTCGCGCAGGGCTCGGGCCACGACCTTGATGCCCCGGTCGTGCCCGTCGAGGCCGGGTTTAGCCATCAGAAGACGGAGCGGTCGTGCCATCCAGTCGATGATAGCCTGCGAGGTGCACAGGGGTCAAATGGCGTGCTCGCGGATGAACTCCAGGACGATACGGCTGAAGACCTGCGGCCGCTCCATGTTGACCATGTGGGCAGCGCGTAGAGGTCGCCGGCGTGCACCTTGGCGAAGCCGGTGGTCACAGGGCTCCCGGGCCGAACAGGGCCGTCGGCGACGTGCCGAGCCCCCTAGATAATCGCCGGCTCGCGGTACTCTCCGTAGACGCCCCGCAGCACGCCGCAGATCTCGCCGAGCGTCGCGTAGGCTTTGACGCACTCCAGGATGTGATCCATGGTGTTGTCCGACCCTTCGGCGGCGCGGCGCAGCGCCTCCAGAGCTCGCTGCACCCGGGTGTTGTCACGTTCAGCCCGCACCCGGCGCGTCCGCTCGATCTGCCGGCGCTCGATCTCTGGATCGATCCGCAGGATGGGGATGGCGCGTTCCTCCGGGGTCACGAACTCGTTGACGCCGACGATGATACGCTCCTTCCGCTCGACCTGCTGCTGGAAGTGGAACGAGGCTTCGGCGATCTCCCGCTGCGGGTAGCCTGCCTCCACCGCCCTGACCATCCCGCCCAGGTCATCAATCCTCCGGATGTACGCCCAGGCGGCGTCCTCCACCTGGCTGGTCAGCGTCTCCACGAAGTACGAGCCGCCCAGAGGATCGACCGTGGCCGCGATGCCGCTCTCATAGGCGATGATTTGCTGGGTGCGCAGGGCCACCGTCACGGCTTCTTCGGTGGGGAGCGCGTAGGTCTCGTCCATGGAGTTGGTGTGCAGCGACTGCGTCCCGCCCAGCACGGCCGCCAGGGCCTGGATGGCCACGCGGGCGATGTTGTTGAGGGGCTGCTGGGCGGTCAGCGCCACGCCCGCGGTCTGCGCGTGGGTCCGCAGCCACCACGACCGCGGGTCGCGGGCGCCGAACCGTTCCCGCATGATCTTCGCCCACATGCGGCGGGCAGCCCGGAACTTGGCGATCTCCTCGAAGAAGTCGTTATGCACGTCGAAGAAGAACGACAGACGCGGCGCAAAGGCATCAACGTCCAGCCCCGCGGCGATGCCGGCCTCCACGTAGGCGATGCCGTCGGCCAGCGTGAACGCCAGTTCCTGCACGGCGGTGGCGCCGGCCTCCCGGATGTGGTAGCCGCTGATGCTGATGATGTTCCACCTGGGCAGCTCGCGCACACCGAAGACCAGCATGTCCTGGATCAGGCGCATACTGGGGCGGGGCGGGACGATCCATTCCTTCTGCGCGATGAACTCCTTCAGCATGTCGGTCTGCGTCGTCCCGCCCAGCCTGTCGCGCGGGATGCCCTGCTTGTCGCCCACGGCCACATACATGGCCAGCAGGACGTTGGC
>JACQHU010000053.1 GCA_016198805.1 Armatimonadota bacterium | reverse complement strand
GGATCAGGCGCATACTGGGGCGGGGCGGGACGATCCATTCCTTCTGCGCGATGAACTCTTTCAGCATGTCGGTCTGCGTCGTCCCGCCCAGCCTGTCGCGCGGGATGCCCTGCTTGTCGCCCACGGCCACATACATGGCCAGCAGGACGTTGGCCGGGGCGTTGATCGTCATCGACGTGGTCACCCGGTCCAGGGGAATGCCCTGGAACAGGATCTCCATGTCGGCCATCGAGTCGACGGCCACGCCCTCGCGACCCACCTCGCCCAGCGCCCGCGGGTGGTCCGAGTCGTAGCCCATGAGCGTCGGCATGTCGAACGCCACCGACAGACCGGTCTGGCCGTGTTCCAGCAGATAGTGGAAGCGGCGGTTGGTGTCCTCGGCCGCCCCGAACCCGGCGAACTGCCGCATGGTCCACAGCCGGCCGCGGTACATGTCGGCGTGGATGCCGCGGGTGAACGGATACTCGCCGGGCCGGACGACGTCGTCCTCAAACGAGCGCCCTGCCAGGTCCTCCGGTGCGTACACCACCTTCACCGGGATCCCCGAGAGCGTCTCCTTCACCATGGCTGCTCAGCCTCCGCTGCGCTCCGCGCTGCCCCCGGCCAGGCTCCGCCCCAGCAGTTCTGCGACGTCCATGGGCCGGATCTTCGCCTCCCGGGCGGCCACGCCGTCTTCCAGCATCAGCATACAGAACGGGCAGGCCGTTGCCACCACCTGCGCGCCTGTGGCGGTGGCGTGATCGGTCCGGACGTGGTTGATGCGCTGCCCGACCCGGTCTTCTACCCAGTAGAGGCCGCCGCCGGCCCCGCAGCAGAAGCCGCGCTCGCGGCACTGCGCCATCTCCACCGTGCGCACGCCGGGGATCGCCGCCAAGACCCTGCGCGGGGCGTCGTACTCGCCGTTGTGGCGGCCCAGGTAGCAGGGGTCGTGGAAGGTCACGGTCAGCGGCACCGCCTCGCTGGGGGCCAGGCGCCGCTCTTCGACCAGGCGCGCCAGCAGTTGCGTGTGGTGCCAGACCTCATACTGCCCGCCGAACTGCGGGTACTCGTTCTTGAAGGTATTGTAGCAGTGCGGGCAGGCCGTGAGGATCTTCCGCACGCCGTACCGGTTCAGCGTCTCGATGTTCTGCTGCGCCAGTTGCTGGAAGAGATATTCGTTGCCCATCCGCCGCGCGGGGTCGCCGGTGCAGGCTTCCTCATCCCCCAGGATCGCCGCCTCGACGCCCGCGCGCTGCAGCACCCGGACCAGCGCCCGCAGCGAACCGTGGTTGCGCTCGTTGAGGGCGGACGCGCAGCCGACCCACAGCAGCCACTCGGCCCGCCCGCCGTCGGCCAGCGTCTTGACCTCGACGCCGGCAGTCCAGGCCGTGCGTGAGAGTCCGGCCCCGCGGAACGGGTGCCCGCGGGCCTCCAGGCTGCGCAGCGCGTCACCCATCGTGTCGGGGACCCGTGCCTCCTCCATGACCAGGTGCCGGCGCATGCCCACGATCTTGTCGATGTGGTCGTTGGCCGCCGGACACTCCTCGACGCAGGCGCCGCAGGTCAGGCACTGCCACAGGAACGCCTCGGAGAAGACCCCGCCGACCAGCGCCGGGGCGTCTGCCGCCTCGCCGCCGGCCAGACGCGCGGACCCCACCCGGGTGAGGTGCGTGCGCAGGTCCGTGTGCAGGCGCCGTGGGTCGAGTTCCTTGCCGGTGGCATTGGCCGGACACACCTCGACACAGCGGCCGCACTCCATGCACGCAAACGCGTCCAGCATGTCCTTCCAGGTGGAGTGCTCGATCGAGGAGATGCCCAGATGCTCGGCCTGCTCAATATCGATGGGCGCCAGCGCGCCCCGCGGGCGCGCCTTCTTCAAGAGGATGTTCGGCACCAGGGTGATCAGGTGCAGGTGCTTGCCTTCGGGGATCCAGGTCAAGAAGATCAGGATGATCAGCAGGTGGCCCCACCAGGCGACTTCAAAGACCCCCCGCACCACGGCGCGCGGCGCCCCGGCTATCGCCCCAGCCACAAACCCCGACAGCGCGGCGCCGGGCGCCCACGCCGGGGACTCCAGGACGATCTGCCCGGCGCGCGAGAGCAGCAGGGTGATCATGATGCCGCCGATGAACCCCAGGATCAGGTAGGCGCCCCGCCGATCCTGCCCCTCCAGGCGCCGCGGCCGGCTCACCAGGCGCATCCACAGCGCCATGCCGACGCCGATCAGCACCAGCGCGATGAACAGGTCCTGGAGGGCCGCCAGTAGAGGCGGCTGGCCGATCACGGGGAGCGTCCATCCCGGGGAGAAGGCTTCGCCCATCGCCTGAATGATGGTCGTCAGCAGCACCAGGAAGCCCCAGAAGATGAACAGGTGGAGCACCCCGGCCAGCGGCCGGCGCAGCACCTTCCGGTGCCCCAGCACCTGGGCGACCAGGTCGCGCAGGCGCTCCCCCGGCGGCGCGAGCGGCACCGGTCCGGCCCCCAGGCGGATCAGCCGGTAGACCAGCAGCAGTTTTCTGGTGAAGATCGCGCCCGCAACCACCACGAGCGCGAGCACGACCAGCGCGCGCAGCCAGGAAGACTCCATCGGCTACCTGGCCTTCAGTTCCTTGATCCTGGCGATGAGCGGCGGAATGATCTCGCGGTAGTCCCCCACCAGACCCAGGTGTGCCACGCCGAAGATGGGGGCTTCGGGGTCGCGGTTGATGGCCACGATGGTCCGGGAGCCGGCCATGCCGGCCACGTGCTGCGTGGCGCCCGAGATGCCGACCGCGACGTACAGCGCGGGCCGGACCGTCTTGCCGGTCTGGCCGATCTGCCAGGAGATCGGCACCCAGCCGGCGTCGGCCGGCGGCCGCGACGATCCCACGGCGCCGCCGAGCATGGCGGCGAGCTCCTCGATCATCTTAAAGCCGTCGGGGCCGCCCAGCCCGCGCCCGCCGCTGACCACGACCTGCGCGTCTTCCAGGCCGACCTCCGATTTCTCCCGGAGCACCTCGCGTACCCGGGTGGGGAGCGCGTTGGGGTCGATCTGCGCGTCCACGTCGACGACCGACCCGGCGACCGGCGCAGGTTCCGGCGCGTCGAGCGAGCGGGGCTTGACCGACAGGACGGCCGGCCGGCCGCGCACGACCAGCGTCGCCAGGGCCCGGCCCCCATAGGCCTGCCGGCGAACCACCACGGCACCGCCTTCAACCGCGAGTTCCGTGCATTCCGTCACCAGGGCGCCGGCCAGACGGTGGGCCAGCCGCGGCGCCACCTCGCGGCCCACGGTGTCGGCGCCCACCAGCACCACGTCCGGCTTCGCCGTGCGCGCGACCTGCTCGGCCGCGGCCAGGTAGGCGTCGCTCTGCCCGGCGGTGAGTGCCGGGTGGTCCACGCGGTAGACCGTGGCGACCCCGTGCTGGTGAAGGGCCTCCGCCGCGCCGGTCGATCCCAGCCCGTGACCCAGCAACGCGGCGGACACGCCGCTCCCCAGCGACGCATCCAGCGCCCGGGCCCCGCCTACCAGTTCCAGGCTCGACCGGCTGAGCGCTCCCTCGGCCGTCGCGGCCACCACGAGAATGCCGGGCATCCTCTGCCTCCCTCAAGCGGGTGATGTCTAGAGCAGTTTCAACTCCCGCAGCCTCAGCGCCAGCGCCTCCGCCTGCTGGGCGGGGTCGCCGGTCAGGAACTCGCACTTGCCCGTGCGCTGCGGAATGGCCACGTCCCTGACCTCGACGCCGCCGTCGTCGGCCATTGAGCCCAGATCCCCCGGCGTCCAGATCTGGACCGGCTTGCGCTTGGCGGTGACGATGTCCTTGACCTTGGGAAGCCGGGGCCGGTTCGCCTCGTCGCTGGTGACGGAGAGCACCGCGGGCAGGCGCGCCTCGACCACATGGTAGCCTTCATCGGCCTGGCGCCGGACAACGAGGGGTCCGTCTGCAGCATCGATCCGCGCCACGAAGGTCACGCACGCCGCACCCAGTTCCTCGGCCAGCAGCGGCGCAATCAATCGCTCCACCAGGTCGGCCGACTCGCATCCCGTCAGGACCAGGTCGTAGCGGCCGATCTTGCGGATCACCGCCGCCAGCATCCGCGCCCTGGCCGGACCCGAAAGCTCGGGACTCCGCGGGTCGTCGATGACGACCGCCTCGTCGGCCCCCATCGCCAGCGCCAGCCGAACCGTGTCTCCGACGGTCGCCTGGGGCGCGATGGTCAGTGCCGTCACCTTCGCGCCCTGATGATCTTTCATCTGCAGGGCCACCTCCAGGGCGTTCTCGTCGTACGTGGAGAGGACCAGCGGCCGGCCCTCGCGGACCTGCCGGCGCGTCGCCGGGTCGATGGCAAAATCCCGCGCCGGGAGTTCAGGATCGACAACCTGTTTGAGGCAAACGATGATGTCCATGAGCCCTCCGGATCAGGACTGAGCCAGCAGATGCCGCGAGATGACGACGCGCTGGATCTCGGACGTGCCTTCATAGATCTCGGTGATCTTCGCGTCGCGGAAGTACCGCTCGACCGGATAGTCCTGGATGTAGCCGTACCCGCCGAACAACTGCACCGCCTTGTGCGCGGCGAACATGGCCGTCTCGGAAGCGAACACCTTGGCCATGGCCGCCTCCCGGGCGCAGGGCTCCCCGGTGCTGCGCAGCGCCGCCGCCCGGTAGGTGAGCAGGCGGGCCGCCTCCAGCCGGGTCGCGGTGTCGGCCAGCGCCCACCGGACGGCCTGGAACTCGGCGATCGGTCGGCCGAACTGCTGACGCTGCTGCACGTACGCCGTCGCCTCCTCCAGGCAGGCCCGGGCAATCCCCAGCGCCTGGGCCGCGATCCCGATCCGTCCGCCGTCCAGCGTCGCCAGCGCGATCTTCCCGCCCATCCCCCGCTCGCCCAGC
>JACQHU010000051.1 GCA_016198805.1 Armatimonadota bacterium | reverse complement strand
TCATCGCCGACCGATGGCGCCGCGCGCTGGCCGCGGTGCCGTCCGACGGCGCGGTGGTGGTCTTGCCGTTAGTGCCGGAGATCAGCACGGCGCCGCGGGACAGGCGGCCGGTCAGGTCCGGAATGATGCCCGGTGCCAGGGCGACCGCCAGCCGTCCCGGCAGGGTCGTGCCGCCGCCCAGCCGCAGGGCCCGGCTGCCGGCGGCAGCCAGCCGCCCGGCGAGAATCGCCGCCATGGTGCGCATCTTGCCCTGATTATGCGGCCCAGGCCGCAGCGGTGACTATACGGGAGGTGACCATACGGGACGAGAAGGATTCCCTCATCGGCAGTGCAATTCACGAAGCACTGGGCGAAGAGGACCATGCGCGTTGTCGCTCTCCTGGCCACGTACAACGAAGAGCGTTTCATCACCGGATGCCTGGATCACCTGTTCCACCAGGGTGTCGAGGTGTATCTTCTCGACAACTGCTCGACCGATGGGACGCGTGCCATCGCCGAGAGGCATCTGGGCCGCGGAGTGATCGGCATTGAGACCTTTCCCCGATACGGGACGCTCGATCTGCGGGCCATCCTGGAGCGCGAGGAGCACCTGGCTGCCACGCTCCCCGGCGCCTGGATGATGCACGTCGATGCAGATGAACGCCATCTGCCGCCGCGCTCCCACGGCACGCTGGCAGAAGCCTTCGAGGATGTCGAACGGCAAGGCGACAACGCCGTCAACTTCATGGAGTTCACCTTCGTCCCGACCCAGGAGCATCCGGATCACGACCACCCGGACTTCCAGCGAACCATGCGGTGGTACTATCCATTCCTGCCATTCTCCCCCCACCTGGTACGCGCCTGGAAGAAGCAGCCCAGCGCCATGGAACTGGCCTGGTCGGCCGGGCACCAAGTTCGATTCCCGGGACTGCGCATCTATCCCCAAGCATTTCCGATGCGGCACTACCTGTTTCTGAGCGTCCCCCATGCCGCTCGCAAGTACGCCCACAGGAACTATGATCCCAGAGCCGTCGAAGCCGGATGGCACGGCTGGCGCGTGAAGGTCCGGTCAGAACTGATTCGGTTGCCCGCAGAAACGGATCTTCGGATGTATGTTTCCGACGATCATCTCGACTCATCCCATCCTCGCACCCGCCACTGTCTCGACCTCGGATGATCACGGGCGTCTCCCGCAAGTCCTGGCCGATCATCATCGGGGGGTGTCCCCGCTCCGGCACCAGCCTGGTCCGGCGGATCTTGAATGCGCATTCCCGCATCTACAGCGGACCGGAGGTGAAGTTCTTCCGGGATTTCAGCGGCGACTACCCGAATGATCCTCTCCGACATCAAGAACCCCGAGAACGACCACGATTCACGAGCAGCGTGTCGGGCGATGGCGGAACCTCCTCACGCCCGCAGAGGCAGCGCAGATCATTCGGGCGTGCGGGCCACTCTGGCGGCGGATTGACCCCGACGGGCTTTACGGCGGAGGCGTTCTATGATCCCCGGTCCGGCAATCCTCGGTCAGGCCTCAGGCATCAGAAGCGGCGGGCGCCCAGGTAGCGCGGTGCGTAGTACCGGTGATCCATCGGGGTGATGGTCACGCGGCCGAATCCAGATGACGAGTGGATGAACCGGCCGTCGCCGAGATAGACGCCGGCATGCGACGGGCCGGGCTGGAGCGTCTGGAAGAACACGATGTCCCCAACCTGAAGTTGATCGCGCGGTACCGGCGTCCCGGATTCGAACATCACGTAGGTCGTCCTCGGCAACTCGACGCCCGTGCGTTCGAACACGAAATTCAAAAACCCCGAGCAGTCAAACCCTTTGGGCGTCGTCCCTCCCCACCGGTACCGGACACCCAGGTAGCGCGTCGAGAGCGCGACGATGGTCGAGGCCCATTTGGGGCCGCGCGACGGGAGCGCGGCCAGGCGCGCGCGCATCGCCGGGGTGACGGCCTCCTGCTTGGTCGCGGGCGTCCCGGACGCCGCCAGCGCCTTAGCCCCCGCCGGCGAGGGAACGGTCAGCCGCTGGCCGATCTGCAGCGTGGCGTCGAGCCTGATGCGGTTCATCGCGGCCAGGCGCACGGGCGTCGTCCCAAACCTCCGCGCAAGCGCCCACAGGGTATCGCCCTCGCGGATCCGGTAGATCGTGGTGGCCGTCCTCGTGGTCGCAGCCGGTGGCGCCGCGGCTGCGACGGCGCCGGGACGGACGGCCGCGCGAGGAACCTTCAGCGGCTGGCCGATCTGCAGGATGGCATCTGGGGCCATGCCGTTCAGCGACGCCAGGTGTTCGGGAGATGTGCCGAAGCGCTGCGCCAGCGCCCACAGGGTGTCCCCGGGGCGGACGCGGTAGATGTCAGTGCTGCTCTGTGCTGCAGCCGCCAGGGCCGGATCGGTGGCGGCCAGGAAAACGGAGATCGCGACAACGAAACCTGCAACTATTCCCCGCACGATCGCCCCCTCTGGAGTATCTCCGGCCTACTCGCGCACATGCGCCCTGCTCATTTCGCCCCGCGCTCCTGGTCTCCTGCCCGCGACGCCGCGTCCTCGCACGCGAGGTCCGCGCGGCGCCTGATGACCGACCCGGCCTTACCGACCCGGCATCACCCCGGCGCCTTCGACCATCCCGCGGAGGCGGCGGATGCGTTCCTCGACAGGCGGGTGCGTGTCGAACAGACTGTTCACCCACCCGCCCCACTCCCGCAGCGGATTGATGATATACAGATGCGCGGTGGCCTTGTTCGCCGCTTCCAGCGGTTCGGGATCGGCCGCGATCTTCTCCAGCGCGCTGGCCAGGCCGTCCGGATACCGCGTGAGCATCGCGCCGGAGGCATCCGCCAGGTACTCGCGGCCGCGGGAGATGGCCAGCCGCATGAGCTGCGCGGCGATGGGCGCCAGGATGGCCAGCGCCGCCCCCGCCAGCACCAGCAGGCCACTGCCCCCGCCTCCTTCCCGGCTGCCGCGGCGACGTCCCCACCGCATGCTGCGCAGCAGCCAGTCGCTCATCAGGGCGACCATGCCGACCAGGACCGCCGTGATGGTCGCCAGCCGGATGTCGTAGTTCTGGATGTGCGCCATCTCGTGGGCGATGACCCCCTCAAGTTCCAGGCGGTCGAGTTTGTCGAGCAGGCCGGTGGTCACCACGATCGCGGCATGCTGGGGATCCCGGCCGGTGGCGAACGCGTTGGGCGCCGAATCGTCGATCAGGTACAGGCGGGGGACCGGGAGGCCGGCGGCAATCGCCAGGCCTTCGACCGTGTTGAACAGGTAAGGGTACTGCTCGCGAGGCGCCGGATGGGCCCCGCTGATCGAGAGCACGATCTGGTCGCTGTAGTAGTAACTGCCCCAGGCCCCGAGGATCGCCACGACCGCGGCGATCACCGCGCCGGCATACCCGAAGTCGGTCAGGACACCGAACACGTATCCCAGCGCGGCGACGACGAGCACGAACCCGACGAAGAGGATCCAGGTCCGGCGGAGGTTGCCCTCGATGGCCTGGTACACGGACGCGGAGGGGAGCTACAGCGTCACGGCGAGCGGCTAGAACGCTACCTTGACCGGCTCCCGCGCGGCCTCTTCCATCTCAAAATACTCGCGTGCGCCGAAGCCAAACCAGCCGGCCAGCAGCACCGCGGGCAACGCCTGCCGGGCGTTGTTGTACCGCAGGACGGTGTCGTTGTAGAACTGCCGGGCAAACGCGATCTTGCTCTCGGTCCCGCTCAGCTCTTCCTGGAGCTGCATGAAGTTCTCGCTGGCCCGCAACTGTGGGTAGTTCTCGGCCACTGCAAACAGGCTGCGCAGCGCCTGGGTCAGCATATTCTCCGCCTGGCCCTGTTCGCGGACCGAGCCGGCGGCGATGGCCCGGGCGCGCGCTTCGGTGACCCGCTCGAAGACTTCGCGCTCGTGGCTCGCATAGCCCTTGACCGTCTCGACCAGATTGGGGATCAGGTCGTACCGCCGGCGGAGCTGCACGTCGATCTGCGACCAGGAGTTGTCGCACCGGTTCCGGTGCACGATCAGGCGGTTGTAGAGCGCAATCACGTACAACGCGATCAGCACCAGGACGCCCACAACGTAAATCACGCGGCCACCTCCCTTGATCGGGCACGCCGTCCCGCGCAGAGGGTTTCGGCAAAGCGACACGAATCCCTGGCCCATGCGTCGCGCGCTCCCCGGCATCGTGGTCCTCGCCGTGGTGTCAGCCATCGCGGCAGTCCCCGGCATCTCGCAGGTCGCCCTCCTCTTCCCCTCCGGCGTGGCCGCCGGCGATGTCACGCCGACTACCGCGGTGCTCTGGACCCGCCTGGGGCGCCTCCTGCCGGTCGCGGTGGACGTCTGGCCCGATGGTGCGGCCGGGACGCCGACGTTCACCGCTGAGGTGACGCCCCTGCCGGATCGCGGCGGCACGGTGAAGGTGGTGGCGACGGGCCTGCGGCCCGGGACGCGGTATGCGTACCGGTTCAGGGCCGGAGCAGGCGCGTACTCCGCGGTGGGGACGTTGGTCACCGCGCCACCTGATGGTGCCGGCGCGGATCTCCGGCTGGCGTTTTCAGGCGACGCCGACGGCACGCATACAGGCGGCGCGCCGGTGCACGCGTTCGATCTGCTGCAGACCGTGGCCGCGGACCGGCCCGACCTCTTCCTGTTCGTGGGCGACACCATCTACAGTGACTCGTCGCACGCGCCGCAGCGCGCCGCGACCCTGGAAGAGTACCGGGCAAAGTACCGCGAGAGCCAGTCCATCCCGGCCCTGCAGGCGCTGATGCGGGCCACCACCATGGTGGTCACCTGGGACGATCACGAGGTCGAGAACGACTATGACTCTGAAACCGTCGCCCCCGCGAAACTCGCGGCCGGGCGTCGGGCGTTCTTCGAAGCCTGGCCTGTGACCGAACAGCCCCTTCACCGGCTCTACCGCTCGTTCCGCTGGGGCCGGGAGGTCGAACTGTTCATCCTGGACCTGCGATCGTCCCGCAGCCGCCAGGTCTCCAAGACCCCGGCATGCGCGAACCCGCCGGCGAGCCGCAGTTCCGATCTCGCGCCCACGCTGCCTGCGCCGCTCCGCCTGGCGTTCGCGCCGTTGCTCCCTCAGATGGCCCTGCCGGTGCCCCCGGAGTGTCTGGCCGCGCTGGCCGACCCCAACCGGACGCTCCTTGGTCCGGAACAGAAAACCTGGCTGCTGCAGGGACTCCAGCGCAGCCAGGCGACCTGGAAGTTCATCGTCAGCCAGGTCCCGATCCAGGAGTTCTTCGCCAGCCCCTACGATCGGTGGGAAGGCTACGCCGCCGAACGCGCGGAGGTCTTGAACGCTATCCGTGCGGGGAATATTAAGAACATCGTCTGGCTCAGCGCCGACACGCACGCGGTCCTCGTCAACGACATCTGGCTGGGCACGTTCGGCGGCGAGCGGACGGGCATGAAGGAGGTTGTCGTGGGCCCGATGGCGACCAACACCTTCGCGGCGGAGATCGCCCAGGTCGTGGGGCCTGCGGTGGTGCCGGCCTTTGCGGCGTTCCTCCAGACGCCGCTGCCTCAGGGCCTGGGGCTCTCGTGTGCGGTCCTCGACCGGTTCACGTACGCCACCGTCGAGGTGAGCAGCGCGGCGCGGATGGTGATCATCACGCCCAGGGACGCGGCCGGGCGTCCGGTGTGCCGGACGCCGCTGGTGTTGGTCGCGGCGTCATGACACGAACGTTACAATGGCGGCGATCGAGTCTGCTATAATATGCGTATAGATCCGGCTGCTACCGGCGGAAAGGGGAGTCTGCTGTGCGCCTGATGAAGGTGCGTCGTGTCGCGCTCGATCAGCAGAACAATCCCGTGGTCCTCCTCGTCGACGAGGAAGAAACCATCGCGCTGCCGATCTGGATCGGGCAGGCCGAGGCGATGGCAATCGCGATGCGTCTCCAGAGCGTGCAGCCGCCGCGACCGATGACGCACGACCTCCTCCACAACGTGCTGGAGCAGCTGCAGGCCAAGGTCACCCGGGTCGTGGTCAGCGACGTCCGGGACGCCACCTACTTTGCCGAGATCCACCTCAGTCGGAACGGCACGGCCTTCGTCATCGACTCCCGTCCGAGCGACGCCATCGCGCTGGCGCTGCGGGCTGATGCGCCGATCTTCGTCGAGGACAAGGTCGCCACCCAGGGCATCGCGCTCCGCCGAAGCGCCGACGTCGAGGGGAAGACCAGCGGGCTGGAAGACGAACTCGATCCGCAGGAGTTTCGGAAGTTCCTCGAGCGCGTCAAGCCCGAGGACTTCCGCCGCACCGTCCACTAGGCCGCAGCCGGGCCTGCGTTCACCGTGCGGGGCGCCCGCACCCGGGCGCCGCGCGTCTCTATTCGGTCCCGCCCCTTCGTCTGAGCAGATCGGCCACCTCGCCGTGACCGTTCTGGATGGCCGTCCGGACCGGCGTCTGTCCGCGAAAGTCCCGCGCGTTGACGTCCGCGCCCTGAGTGAGCAGCCAGGCGGCCATCTCCGCCTGACCGAACACCGCCGCGCCGTGGAGCGGCGTCATGGCCCCCGCCCCGGCATTCACGTCCGCGCCGGAAGTCCGGAGAAGTTCCGCCACCTCTCGATGCCCCGCAATCACGGGAAAGAACAGGACGGGGATGCCGTGGGCGCCCGCGCCGTGCGCCAGGCCCGGATCGGCCTGGAGAAACTCCCTGACGCGATCCGTCATGCCCAGCATCGCGGCGGTGCAGATGTCGAGGACGGCGCCCTTTGAGAGCAGATACTCGGCGATCTCACGCTGGCCGGTGTGCGCTGCCGCCTCCAGCGCCGACTCGTCCCACCTGGCCCGGGCCTGAATGAGTACGGGCTGGCCGGCCAGCAGCGCCTTCACCTTGTCCAGATCGCCGTGTGAGGCCACGACGAACTCGTCCATCAGTTGTTGCGTGGGGCGCATTCCGCTAGGCCACCGGCGTCTCTTCCTCGAGGTTCACATAGATCGCCCGTGCCAGCGCTGCATCGATCCGGCGCCGCTGGCCTTCCACCCGCACGTCGAGAGAACGGGCACGCGTGGAGACCACCTCCACGAAGGCACCCGGCAGCAGCCCTGCGGCCGCCAGTTCCCGCACCACTTTCGCGTCGCGGTCGCTGACCCGGGCGATGACGCCCCTCTGCCCGGGAGCCGTCGCCGAGAGCGGGCGGGCGGGCGTCGCCGCCACCGCCCCTTCCCGGGTCGGGATCGGATCACCGTGGGGATCCAGCGACGGCTCGCCCAGCGCCACCGCGATGCGCTCCTCCAGGTCTTCGGAGATCACGTGCTCGAGGCGGTCGGCTTCGCCGTGCACGCGGTCGAGGCTGACGCCCAGATGCCGGCTGAGGTAGAGTTCCAGCAGGCGGTGGTGCCGGATCACCTCAAGAGCGATCTTCTGTCCGGCGTCCGTCAGTTCGACGCCGCGGTAGGGCGTGTGGCGCACCAGGCGCAGCCGCGCCAGCCGCTTGATCATGTTGGTGGCGGACGCCGGCGCGACATGCATCTCCTGCGCCAGGCGGGTGGTCGTCACCGGCTGCTCGCGCTGCGCGAGCGCATAGATCGCCTTCAGGTAGTCTTCCACGGCCTGGCTCAGCGGTGCTGGCATGGTCCTCTCCTAGCCTGCCACGAACAACCCGGTCACGTACATGATCACCAGGCCCGTGGTGAAGCCGGCGAAGTTCGTGGCGGTCATCAGTTCATCCCCCGCCTGGCGGACCACGAGGCGGGCGAGCTCGTACACGACCTGGAAGATGGCCCCGGCACCGATCGCCAGGAACAGCGTCGCGAAGACCGGGGAGTAGACGAAGCCGCCGATCCACGCCCCCAGGATGGTGGGGGCGCCGGCAAGCAGGCCGAGCAGCGTGAAGTGCTGCAGCCCCGGCCGCTCCGTCGCCAGCGGCGCGACGATCCCCAGCCCCTCCGTCGTGTTGTGGATCATGAAGCCCAGGACCAGGAAGGTCCCCAGCGCCACCTCGCCGACAGAGTACGCCGCGCCGATGGCCAGCCCTTCGCCCAGGTTGTGCAG
>JACQHU010000049.1 GCA_016198805.1 Armatimonadota bacterium | reverse complement strand
GGCCTGAACCCGAACGAACCGCCGCAGACGGAAGACGAGATGATCCAGCAGGCCCGGACCATCAAGGACCGGGCGAAGACGTACGGCTTCATGCCCAACGTGGACGGCGTGCGACTGCTGCATCGCTTCCAGGAGAACGGCCTGCCGATCCTCAGCCGCGATGGGAAGCAGGCCGTCTTCAACTCGCTCGAGCACGTCCGCTACCTGGCCCGCTACGTCGACCTCTTTAAGGAAGACTACTTTCCCGAGGACACGCTCCGGCGCGGATACTTGGGCGCCACCGAGCGCTACAGCGCCGGACAACTGGGGATGCTGATCACCGGCCCGCAGTTCCTGCTGCGCGTGAAGCGCGACAACCCGGACGTGTACGCCCAGACGTTCGTGGCGGCCTATCCCAAAGGGAAAGGCAACACGCTCCACCTGGCCACCATGACGGTCGCCGTGCCCCGGGCCAGCCGAGTTGCGGCGCAGGCGGTGGACTTTGCGCTCTTCGTCACCAACGACGAGAACCAGCTCGAGTTCAGCAAACAGGTCGTCGTCTTCCCGTCGACCAGGCAGGCGGCGGCCGATCCATTCTTCCGCAGGGGCGGCCCCGGTCCCGAAGACGTGGCCCGGAAGGTGGCCGCCGCCGACCTGCCGTTCGCCCGCGACCTCACCGTCGTCGCCCCTCATGCCGGCGACCTCTTCCGCATCTTCCGGGAGGCCGTGGAGAGCGCGTTCTACGGGAAGCGCAGCCCCAAAGATGCGCTCGACTGGGCGGTGAGGCAGTGGAATGCCCGGCTGTGAGGCTGGCCGGGACCGTCTGTGGGGCTGTCATACTGGTGCTGGCGGCGCCCGCGTCCTCTCAGCCCGGGGCGCTCCCCGACGCGTACGTCACGCCTCCGTCGGATGGCCGCATCATTCCCCAGCCAAAAACCGTCCGCTGGCTGGACCGACCCTTCGAGTTTGCCGCCGGTGCGCGGATCGTCGTGGGCGATGCCGCGCAGCCTGAGGACCTCTACGCAGTCCGCGAACTGAACGAGGAACTCATCGCGTGGGGCAGCCCGCCGCTGGAGGTGGTCGAGGCGTCTGCGGTCGCGGGCGATCTGCCGCAGGGTGGCCTCGTGCTGATCGGCGAGGCGGCGCTCAACCCGCTGGTCGCAGCGCACCTGGCCCGTGACGGGCTGCGCCTCGACTCGCAGGATCCTGGCCCCGAAGGGTACGTCCTGCGAGTGGCCCCCGGTCTGCTGCTGGCTGCGGGTGTCGACCGCCGCGGGACCTTCTACGCGATCCAGACCCTGCGGCAGTTGATCCGGTCCGACGGCGGCCGGCTGATCTCGCCCGGCGTGGAGATCCGTGACTGGCCCGACCACCCCATCCGCGCGGTGCACGTGGTCCTCGACGGCTACTCGCATGTCTTCCACACCGCGCTGATCGACCGCATCTTCAGCCGCTACAAGTTCAACGTGCTGATCGCGGAGTCGGAGTACGTGCAGTGGGAGTCCGCCCCCACCATCTGGCATCCCGAGGGTGCCACCAAAGCCCAGGCGGCCGCGGTGGTCGCCGCCGCGCGGGAGCACCTGATGGAGCCGGTGCCGCTGATTCAGACGCTGGGTCACTCGGGGTGGTTGTTCCACAACGACCAGAACCTGGATCTGCTGGAGATGCCCGCGGAGGTGGCGCCGGCGCGCTTTGCCTACAATCCGCTGAACCCGCGCGTGTATCAGGTGATCCTGCCGATCTTCGATGAAGCCATCGCGCTGTTCCGGCCGCGGTTCCTGCACATCGGCCACGACGAGGTGCGCAACGTCGTGCCCTTCCCCTGGTCGGAGGACGGGCGGCGGCTGGGCTTCGGCGAGTTGTTCGTCCGCGACACCCTGCGGCTCTACGAGCATCTCAAGAGCCGCGGGGTCGGGACGATGATGTGGGGCGACGTCCTGCTGACCAGCGACTACGCGCCTGAGCTGTCCCGGCTGCCCCGCGACATCATGATGGTGGACTGGCAGTACCACGGGGCCGCCCGCTTCCCCAGCCTCGAGCGCTTCCGGGCCTGGGGGTTCCCGGTGCTGGCCGCCACCTGGTTCCGCCACGAGAACATCGCGTCGCTGGCCTACGAGGCCCGCCGCGCCGGCGCCGCGGGTATGGTCCGCACCACCTGGACCGGCTACTTCGGGAACCGGACTGCCTTGTCACAATATCCCCAGATCGCCAGTTATCTGGCGGCGGGGGACCACTTCTGGACCGCCGACCGGCCCGAGCCGCGGCTGAGCCCGGTCGAGGCCGCCGGGCGGTTCCGCAGCGACTGGCGGGAGCAGCGCGACCTGCCGCGCACGGTGGCAGGCCGGCCGCTGAACCTGCGCCCGGTCGCCACCCGCAGCCACGTCGATGATGGAGCGGGCTGGCTGGAGAAGGGGTCCGGCTATGATCTCCGGAACCTCCCGACGGGCCCGCAGCGGTTCGGCGGCGTGCTCTTCGACGTCATCGATCCGGACGCCAACGGCGGGCGCAGTGTCGTCATGCTGCGCGGCGTCCGGCACCCGACAAGGGGCATGCCTGCGCGCGTGACGCTCCCCGTCCGCCGTCGCGCGGTCGAACTCTGCGTCCTGCATGCCCTGCCGTACCCTGAGACGCGGTTTGGGGAAACCGTCGGCGTCTATCGAATCCATTTCGAGGACGGGGAGGCCGCCGAGATCCCGGTGCAGTACCGGCGGAACATCGGGACCTGGCTGGACGATCCGGCCTCCATCGAGCACGAGATTGCCTGGAGTGGGCGTACCCGGGCGGGGGTGGACGTGCGGCTCTCATTGCTGTGCTGGGTCAGTCCCCGGCCGGAGCGGATGATCGTGACCATCGATCTGGAATCCGGCGCAAGCGAGGGTGGGCCGGTGATCTTTGCGATCACTGCGCTTGACGAGCCCCGCCGGAGCGCTGGGCGGCGATGACCTGCGGGATGTGAGCCGGCAGAAGGAGGGCGTAGACGTGGCCGATCGCGGCGTGGTGCTGTCGATCCATCTCCTGCGCGCGCACAAGCAACCCCCCGTGGATGTCGATGAAGTGCGGGCCCTGGTGGGTCATGGGCTGGAAGGCGACGTCCACGGGAAGAACCGTCCGGATTCATCCCGGCAGGTGTTGATCGCCGACCGTCGGACGCTTGAGGCCTTCGGCTTCGCCCACGGCGCGCTCAAAGAGCAACTCACGGTGGACCTTCCCGGCCTGGACGGTCTCCCGAGGGGCGCACGCCTGAGGGTCGGCGAGGCGATCATGGAACTCACCGGGCCGTGCGAGCCCTGCGAGGTCATCGGGACGTATAACGCCTCCACCGATCCGTACGCGCTCCGTGACGCGCTGCGCGGCCGGCGCGGCATATTGTGCAGGGTCGTGGCCACGGTCGGGCAGGGGATGATCCGCCGGGGCGACCCGGTGGGCGTGGAGGCCGTAGCCGCTGCCCCAGGCGGCGCCGGAGCAGGACGCACGGGCGCGCCGGCGGACGTGGACGGGGAGTCATGACCTCACCCGGCCGGGTCGTCGCTGAAGAGATCGAGAGCCGCGCTCTGGCGGGGAACCCGCTGGGCGACCCGCAGGTCCGAAGGATCCCCGTGTATCTCCCGCCGGGATACAACGACGGCACCACGGCCTATCCCACGATCTACTGGCTGCACGGCTTCACCGGGACCGCGCGTTCGGCGGTGAACTACAACCCCTGGGTACTGTCGCTGCCGGAGTGCATGGACCGGGTGATCGCCTCCGGCGCCCCGCCGGCCATTTTGGTCATGGTCGACGGCTTCACGAAGTTCGGCGGCAGCCAGTACCTGAACTCCGAGGCGACCGGCCGCTACGAGGACTTCGTCGTCGAGGAGATCGTCGCGCACATCGACCGGCGGTACCGGACGCTGGCGGAGGCGGCGCACCGGGGGATCAACGGCAAATCCAGCGGCGGCTACGGCGCGCTGGTGCTCGCGATGCGCCATCCCGAGGTGTTCGGCGCGGTCACCGCGCACTCCGGGGACATGTTCTTCGAGGCCTGCTACAAGCCGGACTTCTGGAAGTTCTGCAACATCACATCCAAGCACGGCGGCGTCGAGGGGTTCCTGCGCGCCTTCCTGGAGATGCCGAAGAAGACCGAGGACGCCCTCACGGCGGTGAACATCGCCGCCATGGCCATGGCGTACTCGCCCAACCCGCAGCGGCCGCCGTTCTTCTTCGACCTGCCGTTCGACCCGTACACGGGCGAGCTCGATGAGGCGACCTGGGCGCGGTGGCTGGCCTGGGATCCGGTGCACATGGCGGCGCGGCACGCCGACGCCCTGCGCGCACTCAGACTGATCTACTTCGAGTGCGGCTCGCGGGACCAGTACAACCTGCACCTGGGCGCCCGGCAGCTCCATCGTCGCCTGGAGGCGCTCGGCATCCGACACGAATACCAGGAGTTCGACGACGACCACTCCAGCATCAACTACCGATACGTCGAGTCGCTGAGGCGGCTCTGTGAGACGCTGGCTGGCTCCCAGCGCCCCGGATCGCTTTGACGGTCGGGGGTCATCGCGGGGCTTGACGGTCGTCATAGTATGCGATTAGTATGATTATAGTATGAGAAAAGTGGCCATTACACTGCCCGAAGACCTCGCGGAAGCCGTGGAGCAGATCCGCCGCCGGGACCGCATTCCCCGCAGCCGGGTGATCCAGCGGGCCATCGCGCACTACCTGGCGGACCTGGAACATCACCAGGCGATTCGCGCCTACGAAGAGGGCTATCGCCGGCGTCCCGAAGCCGCCGCCGCGAGAGCCCTGGCCCGGGCGACTGCATCCGTGCTGCCGGAAGAGGACTGGACGTGAGGCGCGGGGAGGTCTGGTGGGTGAAGTTTCCTGCACCTATCGGCCGGCGCCCGGCCGTGCTGGTGTCCCGCAATCAAGCCTACCGACTCCGAGCCGCGGTCACAGTGGTCCCATTGACACAGACGATTCGCCGGATTCCCGTCGAGGTGGCCCTGGGACCAGAAGACGGCGTGCCAAAGCGGAGTGTGGCCAACGCTGATACCATCGCCACGGTCCCCAAGGACCTGCTGGTCGAATACCTGACGACACTCTCCCCAGACAAACTCCAGGCGCTGGATCAGGCGATCAAGTTCGCACTCGATCTTCCTTAGGTCGTCCCGTAGGTCGTCCCGTTTCCCGCGGGCGCTCGCAAGGAAAGCACCGCGCCGGGCCGAACCAGCCCTTCGATGGTCTCCGCTCGCGGCCAGCGCGCTGTCAGGCCACGGTCCCGTCTCAGACGCCGGCAGTGGCGCGCGGCGGCGGCCGCCTACCTGTTCCTGGCGCCCGCGCTGATCCTGCTGGGAGTCTTCACCTTCTATCCCGTCGTCTTCGGCACCGCCCTGAGCCTCTACGACTACGACGTCATCTCGCCGCCGCGCTTCGCGGGGACGGCGCACTTCCGGGCGCTGTGGGGCGACCGGTTCCTGTGGCTGGCGCTGGGAAACTCGCTCAAGTTCCTCCTGGTCGTCCCGGTGCTGCAGGCGCTGTCGATCGGGCTGGCGGTGGCCGTCAACGTGCCGCTGCGCGGCATCACCTGGTTCCGCGCCGCCTACTACTTGCCGGTCGTGACCTCCATGGTGGTGGCGGGGCTGATGTGGCGGTGGCTGTATGAGCAGGACGGCCTGCTCAACTTCTTGCTGACCCGCGCCGGCCTGCTGGAGCGGCCGTTCGCGTGGCTCGGACATCCCGACCTGGCGCTCTACGCCGTGATGTTCGTCACCCTCTGGAAAGGACTTGGGTATTACATGGTGATCTACCTGGCCGGTCTCCAGGGGATCCCGCCCGAGTTCGAAGATGCGGCCCTGGTTGACGGCGCGTCGCGCTGGCAGGTGTTCCGCCTCGTGACGCTCCCGCTGCTGCGGCCGTCGATCCTGCTGGCGTCCACGATCTCGGCCATCGCGGCGCTGAAGGTCTTTGAAGAGGTGTATGTGATGACCGGCGGCGGCCCGATGTTCCGGACGTATACGATGTTCTTCTACATCTTCGACAAGGGGTTCCAGCAACTCGACCTGGGATACGCGGCGGCGCTGGCCATGGTCCTGGCCGTGGCGGTGCTGGCGTTCTCGGCGCTCAACTTCCGCCTCTTCCGGGAAGGAGGGTGGACGTATCACTGAGTCCCCCGGCGCGTGGGGGTCGAGCCGGGCCGGTGCAGGCGCCACGCCGCTGGCCCTGGCCGCGCGGTACGCGGGCCTCGGGGCCCTCGCCCTCTTCACGACCTTCCCGATGCTGTGGTTGCTAGGGACCGCCCTGCGCGCGCGGGGGCCAGTCTTCGGATTCCCGCCGCAGGTGCTGCCCTGGCCGCCGTCGCTGGCCAACTTCGCGACGGTATGGGAGACGATGCCGCTGCCGCGGTTCTTCGCCAACACGCTGCTCCTGGCCGCATCCGGCGTCGTGCTCAACCTGGTGTTGTGCGCGATGGCCGCCTACCCGCTGGCCCGCATGGAATTTCCCGGCCGCCGGCTGATCGCCGGCCTGCTGCTCTCCACCCTGATGCTCCCGGGTCACGTAGGGCTCATCGTGAACTTTGTGACGCTGCTGCGGCTGCGCCTGATCGACACGTACGCCGGCGTGATCCTCCCGGGCGCGGTGAGCGTGTTCGGGATCTTCCTGCTGCGCCAGGCGTTCCTGACCGTCCCTGGAGAACTCGAAGATGCCGCGCGCATCGACGGCGCTTCCGAGTGGACCATCTGGTGGCGCGTGATGCTGCCCGTGATCAAACCGGCGCTGGGGGTGCTGGCGCTGTTCGAGTTCGTCGCGGTGTGGAACTCGTTTCTGTGGCCGTTGATCGTGCTCAAGTCGCCGGAGAAGTACCCGCTGGCCGTTGGACTCCTCTACCTGTCGGGCCTGTTCGCCCACAACACCCGGGCGGTCGCCGCCGGCGCCGTCATGATGACCCTGCCGATTATCGCCGTGTTCCTCTTCACGCAGCGCTTCTTCATGCGAGGGCTCACGGTGGGGGCGCTGCGATGAAGCATCCGACCGTGGGAGCCACGCGGTGAAGCGGCTGCTCTTCATCCCGCTCGACGACCGGCCCGCCACGCGGGAGACCGTGCTCGACCTGCTGCCACTGGTGGGGGCGGACTGGGCGACGCCGCCAAAGGATCTATTGGGCCACCGCCGTCGTCCCGCCGACCTCGATGCCCTGTGGCGGTGGGTCGACGGCGAGGCGGCCTCCGCCGATGCGCTCATCGCCTCGTCTGAGGTACTCGTCTACGGCGGGCTGGTGGCCTCGCGCCTGAGCGTTGATCCCATGGAGGTGCTCTGGCGGAGACTCGACCGGGTCATCGGCCTGGCCCAACGCGTTCCGATGTGTCTGTCCGCCGTGAACCCGCGCATCCCGGCCGGCGGCGCCGAGGAGGACCCCGCCTACTGGGAGCCGCACGGCGACGCGCTGCGGGCGTACTCCCAGCACCTCGACGCCGGCGAGCAGACCGGTGACGAACTCAAACTGCGGCAGGCCATGCGCGCGCTCGAGACCGTCCCCGCGCCCGTGATCGACGACCTGCTCCGCCGGCGTCGGCGGCAGCTGCTGATCAACCTGGAACTCATCGCGGTCGCTTCAGCCGGCGGGCTGCGGGCGCTGCTCATCGGGCAGGACGATGCCAGACCCTACGGGCTCACCCGCGCCGACCTGGCGGCGTTGCGCCGCTTTCGCGACCGCATGGCCTGCGCGCGTGTCCACCTCTCGGCCGGCGCCGACGAACTGGGCGCCAGGCTGCTGGCCCGTCTGGCCAACGACACCGCCTCCGGGCCGCCGCGGGTGGCCGTGCGCTACACGTTTCCCGAGGCCAGGCGCAGCGTCCCGCGGTATGAGCCCGCCCCTCTCGAAGAGACGGTGGCCGCGCACCTGGAGGCTGCCGGGTGCACGGTCTCCGACGAGGGCCCGGAGATCCTGCTCTGGGTGCACAACTTCACCGGCGTGCAGCAGCGCGAGTCGGTTGACCAGCGGGGCGCCCCGCCGGCGCCGACCCGCACCGTGGTCACCGCGCTGGCCGAGGCGGCCGCGCGCGGCATGATCTGCGGGTGCGCCGACGTGCGATTCGCCAACGGCGCCGACGACGCGCTGGTGCGGGCGCTGCTGGCACGCGAGGACCTGGCAGGACTGGCCGGGTACGCGGGATGGAATACCTGCAGCAACAGCTTGGGCACGGTCGTGGCGCAGGTGGTCCTCGCCTACCACGCGCGCGCTCGCCTGAGCCCGGCACGATACCGACAGATCCGGCGGCGGATGCTCACGCGCCGGCTCTTGGACGACTGGGGATATCAGACGATTGTGCGACCCTACCTGGCGCGAGAGGTGGTGCCCGCGCTGGAGACGGACCCGTCCCGTCTGGGGCCTGCCGCGCCCACCGTGAAGGAAGCGGCGCTGCGGCGCTTCCGGGAACAGGTGGTGCCGGCCGTCGAGAGGGCGCTGGGGCACCCGGCGCTGGCCGGGCTCAACTTCCCGTGGGACCGGCTGTTCGAGGTGGACGTCGTCCTGCCTGATTATGAACAACGACTATGACGTGGTCGTGATCGGCGGCGGCCCGGCGGGATCAGTGGCCGCCATCGCCGCCGCCCGCGAGGGCGTGCGGGTGGCGTGCGTCGAGCGGTATGGCTTCCTGGGCGGGACGCTCACGGCGGCCATGGTCGCGCCGATCATGGGATTCCATGCCGGGACGACGCAGGTCGTCGCGGGCATCCCCCAGGAGATCGTCACGCGCCTGATCGCCCTCGGCGCCTCGCCGGGACACGTGCCCGATCCCATTGACTTCTGCTACACGGTCACGCCGTTCGATTATGAAGGGCTGAAGCGTGTCCTGCTGGAGATGGCCACCGACGCGGGGGTGGACCTCTGGCTGCACACCGTGTTCCTGGATGCCGCATCCGACGGCGGGGTGATCCGCGCCGCCCGCGTCTGGCAGAAGGACGGAATCAAGGAGGTCCGCGCGCCGGTGTTCATCGATGCCTCCGGCGACGGCGATCTGTCGGTGTCAGCGGGCGCCGCGTTCGAGGTCGGGCGACCCGAAGACGGCCGACCTCAGCCGATGACCCTGATGTTCCGGCTGGGCGGCGTGCAATGGAATGAGGTCATGGACTACCTGGAGCGGCACCCTGACGCGATCCAGCACGGCCAGGGGGTCCACGAGCGCATCGACATCGCGTGGCTGCGGTCTCTCCCCAGCAGGGGGTTCGCCGGGTTCGGGACGCTGGTACGCGAGGCACGCGAGCGAGGCGAGTGGACGATCCCGCGCGACCGCCTCCTGGTGTTCGAGGGCGTGCGGCCCGGCGAAGCGGTGGTCAACACCACGCGCGTGCTGCACCGGCTCGGCGTCCGCGGCCATGACCTGGCCAGGGCCGAAGTCGAAGGGCGGATGCAGGCATACGCCGTCGCCGACTTCCTCCGGGCCAGGGTGCCGGGCTTCGCCGGCGCCTACCTCCTGGAGACACCAACGCAGATCGGGGTGCGCGAGACGCGCCGCATCGCGGGCGAGTATACGCTCACGGCCGACGACGTGCTCGCCGCGCGCAAGTTCGACGACGCCATCGCCTGCGGCGCCTATCCCATCGATATCCACGATCCGGTCTCCGAGCGGCTGGTCGCGAAGCGCCTGCCCCCCGGCGAGTACTACACGATTCCGTACCGGTGCCTGCTGCCGCGGGGCGGGCACAACTGGCTGGTCGCCGGCCGGTGCATCTCGGCGACGCACGAGGCGTTCGCGGCGTTCCGGGTTTCGGCGATCGTCATGGCCATCGCGCAGGCTGCCGGCACCGCGTCGGCGATGGCGGTCCGCGCCGGCCTGCCCCCGCGCGCCGTCGAGGCGCGGGCGCTGCGCGAGATCCTGCGGGCGCGGGGCGCGTTCGTCTGAGAGCAGGAGTCGTCTCCCGGCGTGTCATAGGTTATGGAGAAAGTGGCAGGCCACTGGTGAGGGGGGAACCGGCATGTGGCGCGGGCTGAAGCGGTGCGTGCTGGTCGTCATCGGCGCGGTCGTGGCGTCCTCGGCCTCGGCGGTCGCCCAGGTGACCCCGTCCCCGGTGACCCTCCCCAACGAGTTCACCCAGCCGGTCTGCGGATTTTCGTTCCGCTACCCTGAGGGCTGGACCACAGAACTCATCCAGAATTACTTCTTTGTGATCGCCCCGCAGGCGCAGGCCGTGGGCATCATGGTGGGGATTCGCAATGTGGCCGCGTCGCCGCTGTCGCCGCAGTCGGCGGCCGCCTCTGCGGCCGGGCAGTTTTGCCTGGACTGTCTGCGTGACCCTCCGGACAAGCTGCTGTGGGTCGACCGGTTCACGGAAGGCTCAATGACCGGGAGCCGGATCATCTTCAGGTCCACGGCGCGTGAGTTCCTCTCGTTCCTTGTCGGGCAGGCGTTCGCGGACATCCCGGGGTACGGCATCTTCCACTTCTTGTTCGAAGATGGGACGGCGCGCAACCTCGGGCCAGGGCGCTGGACGACGGGTCAGGCCAACTTCTGGGTCCGCGAAGAGCTCTTCCAGCAGTATGAGCCGTGGATGATGGCGATTGTGAGAAGCCTCAAGTTTATCCCACCGCAGCAGGACTGCTGGGGCTAGGTTAGCCAGGCCCGACCTTCCATGGCGACAAGCGGCACCTCCTGTCCCCGGTGCGGTCGGCCCAGCCCGGGCGGCGCGCTGTGCGCCGGCTGCGAGCGGCGGTCCCTTCTGGAGGCCCTGGCAGCGGCTGTGCCCGGAGATCCCCTGCGCTACCTGCGGCAGAAGGTCCTGGATGACGGCCTGACCGTGGCGGAGCTTGCGCGCGAACTGGCGTGGGATGAGGGCGTCACCCGGCGCCTCTTGAAGAGCGCTCAGCGGCACCTGTGGATGGCCGAGCGGACCCGGCGTCTCGGCCAGGCCCTCAATGCCTGGTACCGTGGCAGCGCCGCCGGCATTCTGATGAATGTCCTGGCGATCATCCTGGGCTTCGGCATCGCCAGCGCCTGGCAGGCG
>JACQHU010000045.1 GCA_016198805.1 Armatimonadota bacterium | reverse complement strand
GCCATCAACGGCCTGGAGTGCCGGCTGCGCGACGTGCAGATGCTCTTCCTCGGCACCGGCTTGGGCGGGCGGTCGTACGCGCTCATCGGGCAGGGCGAGGTCGACGCGGTCCTGCGGGCCACGCCGCCGGAGCGACGGCAGTGGCTGGAGGAGGCCGCCGGGCTAGCCCGTCACAAGCGCCAGCGCGTCGAGGCGGAGCGCCGGCTCGGACATGCGCAGGCGCACCTGGAGCGCCTGGGGGACGTGGCGGCGGAGCTGGAGGCACAGCAGCAGGCGCTCGCAGCTCAGGCCGAGGCGGCGGCGCGGCACCGCTCGTATACGGAAGAACTCACAGAGCTGGAACTGGCGCTCTATGCCGACGAAGCACGCCGCCTGCTGGGCGCGGTCCGGCGGCTGGGGGCACAACTTTCCAGCGACCGCGACGCCGTGGCGGTCGGGAGCGAACGCGTGGCGGCCGCCGCCGCTGCCGTCGCGGCAGCGGAGGCGCGCCTGGCCGAGGTGACCGCGGACTGGGAGCGCGGGCAGCAGGCGCTCCTTGAGGGGGCCGAGCGGTCCAGCGCCCTGGCCGCGGAGGTCCAGGCGGCCAGCGCCCAGGTGGACGCCCTGCGGGCGCGGGGGCAGTATCTGGCGGCGGACGCCGAACGCCTCGAGCAGGCGCTCGAGCGCCTGCGGGCGGAAGCTGCCGGGTTGCGGGCGGAGGCCGGGGCCGCGGAACGCGAGCGCGCGGAGCTCGTGCGTGCGGTGGCAGACGCCGAGGCACGGGCTGAGGCGTCGGGTCAGGACGCCGCCAGCGCCCAGACGCGGCTGGTCCAGGTGCATGCCGAAGCGGTTGAGGTCGGCAGAACGTTTGCCCAGACGCAGAACGACCTGGCCGCGTGGCGCGCCCGGGCCGAGATGCTCGCGCAGTCGGTGCAGGCCACCGCCGAGAAGACCCTGGCGCTGGACCGCGCGGCCGAGGCGCTTGCGCGCGAGCGGCGCGCCGCAGAGCAGGCCGCGGATGCGGCCCGCCAGGCCGCCCAGGACGCAGAGGCCAGGATCGCCGACTGCGCCCGCACGGTGGGAGCCCGACGCGAAGCCCTGGCGTCGCTTGTCGATCAGGTGCACGCCGTGGAACTGGACGAACACCGCCTGCGCGACCGCCTGGCTGCTCTGGAAGAGGCGCGCGACCAGTTCGCCGGATTTGAAGAGGGGGCCCGCGCCGTACTGCTGGCGGCCAGGGCTGAACCCGCACGGTTCCCCGGCCTGCGCGGTGCGGTCGCCGATCTGCTGGAGGTATCCCAGGAGTACCGCCCGGCGGTCGCCGCGGCGCTGGGAGGTCGGCTCCACGGGCTGGTCGTCCACCGCCAGGAGCAGATCGATGCCGTCATCCAGTGTCTCGACGCACACGGGCCTGCTGGCGCCACCGTGCTTGCCCTTGACGCGCTCCGGCCCCGCCGGCCCGAGCCGGAGCACCCTGCCGGAGGTCGCGCTGCGGTCGCCGCCGAGTCCGCTGACGGCGCCTGCGCTGATGGGGTGCGCGCCCGCGCCATGGATGTGGCCGCTGTCAGCGCCGGCGGGATCGCGCCCGATCTGGCACGCCGGCTCGCGGAGATCCTGCTGGGCGATGTCGTGATCGTCAACGACCTGCGTACAGCCTGGATGCTCATCTCAGGCGGCTTCCAGGGGCGCGTGGTCACCCGCGATGGCACGTTGCTCGAGCCTGACGGCATCGTGACGGTCCGAGGGTGGACGCACGGTGAGATGGGGCCTCTGGGCCGGAGCCAGGCGATCGCCGGCCTGCGGGAAGCGGTGGGGCGAATTGAGGCTCGCCGCGCCGATCTGGCTGCCCGTCGGGCCGCCGCCGCCGAGCAGGTGGCCGCGGCCGAAGCCGACCTGGCCGCCGCGCGCGACGACGGCGACCGGGTCCAGGCCGGGCTGACGGAATGCATGGGGCGCCTGGAGCGGTTTGCGCTGGACGCGGCGCGGCTGGAAGAGGACCGCGCGTCGCTGTCGGCCGAGGATCGTCGCCGCGCCGAGGCCCTGCGCGACCTGCAGACCGACATCCAGCGGCTCGAGGCACAGGCTAGGCAACTCGAGGCCGAGGCCCGGCGCCTGGCCGACATGGAAGCCGGGCTGCAGGCTGATGCCGCGCGCATCGTCGCGAGGCGCGCGGCTGCATCCGCCGAGGTCACCGCGAAGCGCGTGGCCCTGGCGGCCCTCGACGGGCGCCTCCAGGCGCTGGCCGCCCGCCTGACCGACCGCGAGGCCGCGATGGATGATCTCGCCCACCGCCGTGCCGACATGGCCGGAGAGCACGCGGGCATCATGTCTAACCTTGCCGCCGGCGCGGAGCGTCTGGCGCGGGCCGCAGCGGCGCATGAGGCGCTGCTGGCTGCTCAGGCGGCCGCAAAGGCCGACATCGAACACCTCAACGCCGAGCGCGCCCGGCTGCGCGATGAAGTCGCCGTGCGCCAGGCCGAGCACCTGGCGGCCGAGGCGGGCCTGCGCGAGGCCGAGGCCTCTCTCCACCGCACGGAGATCAGGCACGCCCAGGCCGAGGCCGAACTCGGCGCGGCGGCATCCCGACTGGCATCAGACTTCGGCGTCACCCTGGAGGAGGCCGCCGCGCGCCGGCTGCAGGGTGGCCGGGAGGAGGCCCTGCGTCGGGCGGAGGAGGTGCGCGTGTCGCTGCGGGAACTGGGGGCCGTCAATCTGCGGGCCATCGAGGAGCATGCCGCCGTCACCGCGCGCCTGGAGGCGCTGCGCGCGCAGATCGCCGACCTCCAGGCCGCCGGCGAGGCCCTGCGTGGCGCGATCACCCACATCAACGCTGCGCTGCGCGTCCGCTTCCGCGAGACCTTCGAAGACGTGGACCGGGAGTTCGGCCGGCTCTTCCAGCGGTTGTTCGAGGGCGGATCCGGCCACCTGGAGCTGGTGGAGATGGAGGACGGCTCGGAGCCGGGGCTGGAGGTGACCGCACAGCTGCCGGGGAAGGCGCGGCGGCCGCTGGTGGCGCTCTCAGGCGGCGAGCGCGTCCTGGTGGCGCTGGCGCTCATCTTCGCCATGCTGCGCGTCCACCCCAGTCCCTTCTGCATCTTTGACGAGGTCGAGGCCGCGCTCGACGACGTGAACACGAAGCGGTTTTGCACGCTGCTGCGCGATCTGGCCGAGCAGACGCAGGTGCTGATCATCACTCACAACAAGGGCACCATGGCCGCCGCCGATATCCTGTACGGCGTCACCATGCAGGAGCCCGGCATCTCCTCGCTGGTCTCAGTCCGGCTGGTGGCTTCGACGAACGGCGAGGCGCCGCACCAGGGCGCCCCCTCGGCCGCGGTGGCCGTCGCGCGCGCCGCTCGGGACGGCGAGGGGCCTGGCGCGCAGGAGCGGGAGACCGCCTCCCTCCCGGCCGAATAACATCCTCATGGCTGGAGAAGCGCCGGGCTGGCTCGGCCGGCTGCACAACGCGCTGTCGCGCACCCGTGCGACGCTGGCGGCCCGGGTGGACGCGCTGCTCGCCGGGCCGATCGACGAAGCGTTCTTCACTGAACTCGAAGAGACCCTGGTCCAGGCCGATGTGGGCGTGCCGCTGTCGGGGGCCATTACCCAGCAGCTGCGCGAGCGCAGTCGCGGCCTGTCCTCGCCCGATGCGGTCCGGTCGACCCTGGCGGAGATCATCGGCGAGATGCTGGGGACGCCCGGGGTGCTGCACCTCGACCCGCCTCCTGCGGTCATCCTGATCCTGGGCGCCAACGGCTCCGGAAAGACGACCACCATTGCCAAGCTGGCGCACCGGCTGCGGCAGGAGGACCGGCGCGTCCTGCTGGCTGCCGGCGACACCTTTCGCGCCGCGGCTATCGAGCAACTCGAAATCTGGGGCGGTCGGGTCGGCGCGCCGGTCATCCGCCATCAGGCCGGCGCCGACCCTGCGGCCGTCGTGTTCGACGCCGCGCAGGCGGCTGTGGCGCGAGGGGCCGACGTGCTGATCGTCGATACCGCCGGCCGGCTGCACACCAAGGTCAACCTGATGGAGGAGCTGAAGAAGGTCAACCGCGTCGTGACCCGCGCGCTGCCGGCCGCCCCGGTGGAGCGCTTGCTGGTACTCGACGCGACGACCGGGCAGAACGGCCTGGCGCAGGCGAAGCACTTCCACGATGCGGTGGGGCTGACCGGGCTGGTGCTCACCAAACTCGACGGCACCGCCAAAGGCGGGATCGTGGTCGCCGTGGCCCAAACACTGCGCGTGCCGATCACCTTCATCGGGACGGGGGAGGGGCTGGACGACCTGCAGCCCTTCCACGCGGCTGCGTTCGCGGAGGCGCTCCTCGCCGCGTCCTAGGCGGCGCTAGTGACGGCGTCACGCTCCGGTCCGCGGTCTCCGCGCGCCGAGCGCCCCCCATTGACGCCGGACGCTCCACGCGGTATCGTGGACCCGTTGTCAAGGGAAATTCCTTTACAGGATGGGTTTTCCATGGAGCGCGCCCTGGCCGGCCGGGACCGCACCAACCGCATGCTGGACGCCTACGGGATGCTGCTGACGCCCCGCCAGCGGCAGTTTCTGATCCGCTACTACCAGGACGACCTGTCGCTGGGCGAGATCGCCTTACAGATGCGCATCTCGCGCCAGGCGGTGCACGACGGCCTGCGCCGGGCCCTGGAGGCGCTGGAGCGGTTCGAGGCCGCCCTGGGCCTGGTCGCCCGCACGCGGCGGGAGGAGCGCTCAGACCGGATCGGGACGATGCCCCAGGAGTCGACGAGTGCGGAACCGCCGAGGACCGACCACTACTCGAATCGCATCCCCCAGTCGCGGCTGCGGCCGCGCGTGCTGCACGTGCAGCTGCACGGCCGCCGGTGGGCCTTTCAGGTCGCCGGTGGCGTCTTCGCCGCCCGCGGGCTCGACGCCGGGACGCGCCTCTTGATCGAGACGATGCGGATCGGCCCGCGCGACCGGATCCTCGACCTGGGCTGCGGCTACGGTCCGATCGGGCTGGTCGCCGCCGCGCTGGCTCCCCGGGGGCAGGCGTGGCTCATCGACACCAACCAGCGCGCGGCCGCCCTGGCCCTGGCGAATGCGGCCGCGAACAACATTCGCAACGCCCGTGTGATCGTCGGCGAGGGCGCGGCCGCAATCCGGGACCGCACGATCGATGTGGTGGTGACCAACCCGCCGATCCGGGAGGGCCGGCGAGTCGTGACCGCGTTCATCGACGATGCCCGGCGCGTCCTGCGGCCGGGCGGCCGGTTCTACCTGGTGGCCCGGACGGCGCAGGGCGCCAGGACGCTGGCGAGGCTGATGACGGACCGCTTCGAACAGGTGGAGCAGGTCCGCGTGGCCTCAGGGTATCGAGTCTACGAAGCGACCAGGGGCGCCTCATCCGCCGTCTCATCGGCCCGTGACCGGCAGGCCGGTGGCGTGAAGGAGACCTCGGGTGTTTGAAGGCCTGCAGCAGCGGCTGGGCGAGATCGTCCGCAAGGTGACGGGGCGCGGGGCCCTGAGCGCAGACGACGTGGATGCCACGCTGCGCGAGGTGCGACTGGCGCTCCTGGAAGCCGATGTCAACTTCAAAGTCGCCCGGGATTTCGTCGCCCGCGTCCGATCCGCCGCCGTCGGGCAGCAGGTGTGGAAGCACCTCAGCCCGGGTCATCAGGTCGTCAAGACCGTCCACGAGGAACTGGTCCGGCTGCTGGGCGGGGAGGCCCGGGAGCTGCGGGTGGCGCCGCATCGCCCTAGCATCATCCTGCTGGTCGGCCTCAACGGCGTGGGGAAGACCACGACGGCCGCGAAGCTGGCCGGTCATCTGCGCCGGAGGGGCCGCGCGCCGCTGTTGGTGGCGACCGATCTGCAGCGGCCCGCGGCGGTCACGCAACTGGAAGTCGTCGGCGCGCAGGTCGGTGTGCCGGTGTTCTCGGCCCCAGGTGCCACAGACCCCGTCGCCGTCGCCCGGGCGGCGCTGGCGCGCGCGGAATCGGAGGGCCACGACGTCGTCGTCGTCGACTCGGCCGGCCGGCAGCACGTCGATGAGCCGCTGATGGCCGAGTTGAGCGCGATGCATGCCGCGCTGGCTCCGCAGGAGACGCTCCTGGTCCTGGACGCGATGGCCGGGCAGGACGCGGTCACCTCCGCCGAGCAGTTCGCGGCCCGGCTGCCGATCGACGGGCTGATCCTCACCAAGCTCGACGGCGACGCCCGGGGGGGCGCGGCGCTGTCGGTGGTGTCCGCGATCGGCCGGCCCATCTTGTTCGTCGGGGTCGGGGAGCGTCTGGATGCGCTGGAAGCGTTTCACCCCGACCGGATGGCCAGCCGCATCCTGGGGATGGGCGATGTCCTGACGCTCATCGAGCGTGCGCAGGAGGCGACCTCGGCGGCCTCAGCCGCCGAGACGGAGCGGAAGCTGCGCCGAGCGCAGTTTACCCTGTCCGACTTCCTGGAGCAGCTGCGTCAGGTGCGGCAGATGGGGCCGCTGGATCAACTGTTGGACATGATCCCCGGATTTGCCAAAGCGAGGCAGGCGGGGCTGACCGTCGATGAGAAGCAACTGCGCCGCATCGAAGCCATGATCCAGTCGATGACGCCCCAGGAGCGGGCCACCCCGTCGATCATCGACGGGAGCCGGCGGCGCCGCATCGCGCGGGGCAGCGGGGTGACCGTGCAGGAGGTGAATCGCCTGCTGAAGCAGTTCGAGGAGGCGCGGCGGCTGCTGCGGCACGTGGATGAGCATGCGCGTGGCCGGGGGCCGCTTCCGTTTCCGCCTCGCTAGGCGAGGCATCCTGAGGGAGGGTCATCGATGGCGGTCAAGATTCGTTTGATGCGTACCGGGGCCAAGCACCAGCCGTCCTACCGGGTGGTGGTGGCTGATGCCCGGCTGCCGCGGGGCGGCAAGTATCTCGAGGCGCTCGGGTACTACAATCCGAGGACCGAACCCTCCGTGATCCGGATCGATGAGGCCAGGGCCCGATTATGGCTGGACCGCGGGGCGCGGCCGTCGGATGCGGCGCGGGTGCTCCTGGAGAAGACCGGCATCCTGCAGCGGTGGGAAGCCGGCCGCGCCACGAAGGCCTGACGCAGGAGCCCGCGAACATGTCGCAGGCCGATCTGCGGGCGCTGGTGGAGTTCCTGGCGCGGGGCCTCGTGGAGGATCCGGATGCCGTGAGCGTCCGGGCCAGCGAGCGTGACCAGGTGCTCGTCCTGGAACTCAAGGTGCCCCCGGGAGAGGTCGGGAAGGTGATCGGCCGCCGCGGCCGGATCATCGGCGCCATCCGCGCCGTCGCGCGGGCCGCGGCGATCAGGGCGGGCCGGCGGGTCGTGGTCGAGATCGTTCAGTGATGGAGGGCCGTATGGGCATCATGGTCATGCGACCGGTCATGGTCAAAGCGATCGTGACGGAGACGTTCAAGAGGCAGTACCTGAGTGAACTCGAGGACACGATCCGGCGGCTCGACGCGGTCGTCAATCAGATCGACACGCAGATCCGCCGCACCGAGCTGGAGCGGCAGATCACCCCGCAGTCGCGGGCGGTCCGCCAGCAACTCGAGATCGAACGCTCCCGCCAGGAGGCGGCGCGGATGGAGCTGGTGGCGAGGATGAAGGAAGCCGAGGGACTGGAGCTCAACCAGGAATTTTCCCAGGGGACCATCGAGAGCACCGTTGAGCTCAACGTCGGCGACAACTTCTTCACCCGCCTGACCCGCGCTGAGGTCGTCATCAAGGATGGGATCATCATCGAGATCCGCGAGGGGTAGCCTCGCGGCCCCGGCGGACCTGGTGACGGTCGGGGTGATCGTCGCCCCGCACGGCGTGCGCGGCGAAGTGCGCGTGCGGCCTGAGACCGATTTTCCGGAGCGGTTTGCGCAGATGCGGACGGCGTGCCTGGTGCAGGGGGAACAGGTCACCCGGGTGGAGATCGCCTCCGCCCGGCCGCACGGTGACGCCGTGCTGATGCGGCTCGGCGGCGTCACCGACCGGACCGGCGCGGAGGCGCTGCGCGGGGCCAGCCTGGCCATCTCCCGCGACGAGGTGATGCCGCTTCCGCCCGATCAGTATTACCTCTTCGACCTGGTTGGGCTGCGAGTCCGCACCCAAGACGGCCGCGCGCTGGGGACGGTGGCCGCGGTCATGCGCGGTCCGGCCCATGATGTGTACGTCGTGCGCGACGGCTCCCATGAGGTCCTGCTGCCGGCGATACGCCAGGTGATCCGGCGCATCGATCTTCAGGCCGGCGAGATGACGGTGACGCTGCCGGCCGGGCTGGAAGGGTAAGCCGTGCGGATCGATATCGTGTCGATTTTTCCGGAGGCGTTCACTGCGCTCGATGTGTCCGTTGTGGGGCGGGCGAAGGAGCGCGGCCTCGCCGACATCGCCGTGCACGACCTGCGCGACTACACGCACGACCGGCACCGGCAGGTGGACGACGTGCCCTACGGCGGTGGACCGGGGATGGTGATGAAGCCGGAGCCGTTCTTCGAAGCCGTCGATGCCCTGACCCGCCCCGGCGGCCCGGCGGCGCGGGTGCTCCTCACCTCACCGCAGGGCCGGCGGTTCGACCAGCCGACGGCTGAGCGCCTGGCCCGGGCGGCGCACCTGATCGTTCTTTGCGGGCGGTATGAGGGCGTCGACGAGCGGGTCGCCATCGGGCTGGGCGCCGAAGAGATCTCCATCGGCGACTACATCCTGACCGGCGGCGAGCTGGCGGCCATGGTGATCGTGGACGCGACGGTCCGGCTGATCCCGGGCGTGGTCGGGGACGAACGGTCGGTCGAGGCGGAGTCGTTCACCAGCGGGTTGCTCGACTATCCGCACTACACGCGGCCGGTCGAGTATCGGGGTCTGCGGGTCCCCGAGGTGCTGCTGGGCGGGCATCACGAGCAGATCCGCCGGTGGCGGCGCCGCGAGCAGTTGCGCCGGACGCTGGCGCGCCGGCCGGACCTGATCGTCTGGGATGCGCTCAGTGACGAAGACCGCGCGTGGCTGCGCGAGGAGGCGCCGGAGGGATGATGGGTTTCGGACCTGTGGGAGATGCGCCCGCGCGGTGCGCTTGGCCCGCGCCGACGGGCTGTGCTACAATTCAAGGCCGTGACTGCGGCGCCTCGGCGGCCGTCGGTCGGCGGGGAGGCGAGCGGTGATGGACAAGCTCAGACTCGTTGAAATGCCGATGCTCAAGAAGAAGCTCCCGGACTTTGCCCCCGGGGACACAGTCCGGGTGCACGTCAAGGTCACCGAAGGCGGCCGCGAGCGGCTGCAGGTCTTTGAGGGCACGGTCATTGGCCACCGCGGGTCCGCCACCGGCGCGACCTTTACGGTCCGCCGCATCAGCCACGGCGTCGGCGTCGAGCGCATCTTCCCCGTGCACTCGCCGCGGGTCGAGAAGGTCGAGGTCGTCCGCCGCGGCCGGGTCCGCCGGGCCAAGCTCCACTATCTCCGCGGCAAGGTCGGCAAGGAGACGCGGATCAAGGAGCAGCGCTAGCCGGCGGCGACCGCACCGATGGTTCGCGATCTGTTGGCTCTGATCGAGCGGCTGCCGTTCGGCATTCCCACGCTCATCCTGTTGCTGGCGCTCATCCTGTTTGTCCTGCGCGTCATCGTCCGGCGGAGTTACCGTCTCCCGCCTGCGGTCCGGCTCTCGATCGTAGAGACGCTGGACGCCACCATCTTCGCGGCCCTGCTCTCCCTGGTCATCATCGTGTTCGTCGTCCAGGCGTTCTTCATCCCGTCGGGATCGATGGAGCCGACCCTGCGGGTCGGAGACCGGATCCTGGTCGGCAAGTTTGCGTACCGGTTCTGGGAGATCCGCCGCGGCGACGTCATCGTCTTCCGCTACCCGCTGAATCCCAACAAGGATTTCGTGAAGCGCGTGGTGGGGCTTCCGGGTGAGCGGATCGAGATGAAGGAAGGGCTGGTGCTGGTCAATGGGCGGCCGCTCTCTGAGATCTACCCGACCGCGCTGCCGGGCGGGGACCGGGCCTGTTCGAGTAACTACGGCCCGGAGGTTGTGCCCCCGAACCACGCGTTCGTCCTGGGCGACAACCGCTGCAACAGCGAAGACAGCCGGTTCTTCGGGTTCGTGCCGACCAAGAACGTGATCGGGCGCGCGCTACTGGTCTACTGGCCGCCCGAACGCGTGGCGCTGGTGCGATGAGCCCCCCGGCCGGTCGGCCCGGGGGGGCGCGGTGAGCCGATCTGCCGGCCGTCCCACGCTCGCGGCCCTGGCGGAGGCGCTCCGGACCGGGCGGTTCGATCCCTCGGCGCTCTCAGATGATCCGCGAATCGGCGCGCGGCAACTCGCCGCGCGCTGGGCACGTCGGCGGGCGCGCCTGGAGGAAGAGCGCCGGCGGCTGGAACGCCTCTTCGCCCTGGAGCGCGAGGCCTGGGCGGAAGGCCTCGCGCCGGTGGCCGGCGTTGATGAGGCCGGCCGGGGACCGCTGGCCGGCCCCGTCGTCGCCGCCGCGGTGATCTTCCCCGCCGAACAGCACATTCCTCATCTGCGGGACTCCAAGCAGGTGCGCCCCGGCGACCGGGAGGTCCTCTACGAGGCTCTCATGGCGTCGGGCGCGATGGTCGGGATCGGTATCGCCGACGTGGAGGAGATCAACCGGTTCAACATCCTGGGCGCCACGGGCCTGGCCTGGAGCCGGGCGCTGGCGTCGCTGGGCCACTCGCCGGCCCTGGTGCTGGTCGACGGCAACCGGCGCGCGCCGGTGACGATCCCGCAGCGCACCATCGTGGGCGGCGATGCGCGATGCGCCTCGATCGCGGCGGCGTCGGTCGTCGCGAAGGTCACACGTGACCGTCTGATGGTGGCGCTCGACCGGCGGCTTCCCCAGTACGGGTTTGCCCGGCACAAGGGCTACGCGACGGCCGAGCACCTGGCGGCGCTGCGGCGGTGGGGTCCCTCGCCGGTGCATCGGCGCGTCTTCCTGCCGGCGGATCTCCAGCAGGTCCCGCTACTGTTCCCCTAGCAGCACTCGTGCTCAACCAAGCGCGCGAGGCCGGTTCCCCAAGGGGCCGAAGGCTCGGCCCCCGTCACAACCGCAGTTGCTCGCCGATGAATGAGGCAGATGAGCGCCACGACCCGTCGAGATCTGGGAGCAGCCGGCGAAGAGGCAGCGGCAGCCTGGCTGGAGGCCCGGGGCTACCAGGTGATCGCGCGCAACCTGCGCACGCGCCAGGGCGAGATCGACCTGATCGCGCGGCGCGGGCTGCTCGTGGTGTTCGTGGAGGTGAAGAGCCGGACGAGCGATCGGTTCGGGCATCCGGCTGAGGCCATCGTGCCCTGGAAGCGCCACCGCCTGGCGCGGCTGGCCGCGGCGTGCGTGCAGCGGCTGGGGTTGCAACACTGCGAGGTGCGGTTCGACGCCGTCGCCGTGTACCTGGAGCCCGACGGCCGCGTCAGGGAGATCGAACATATCCAGGACGCGTTTGGCGCGGACGGCTAACTCGCGGCGCGCGAGGCCTCCCCGGCGCCCAGCCAGTCGGCGAGCCGTCCTGCGGCTCCCTGCCCCTGCCGGATACAGTCGGGGATGCCGATACCCCGGTAGCCCGCGCCGGCCACGGCGACTCCGGGCAGGTGGCGCAGCGCCGCCTCGATGGCCGCGAGCCGTTCGAGATGCCCGGGCAGGTACTGCGGCATGGCGCGGGGCCACCGGGCCACGTGTGTGAATATCGGGATCGCGTCGATGCCCATCGTCCGCGCCAGGTCCTGACATGCCACGCGCACCAGTGTGTCGTCGTCCTCGCCGACGATAGCATCCCGACCTGCGCTGCCCAGGTAGCACCGCAGCAGGGCCACCTCCGGCGGCGCCCGGTGCGGCCACTTGGACGAGACCCACGTGCAGGCCGAAATCTGCAGCGGTTCGCCGCGCGCGACCACGAACCCGTGGCCCTCGAGCGGATGCGAAACATCTCCCCGCCGGTAGCCCAGGGTGACGGCGGCGGTTGAGGCATAGGGGGTGGCTCGCAGAGCATCCGCGGCGTCCGGCGCCAGCGGCGCCAGCAGATCGGCGGTCACGAATGCAGGAGTCGCCACCAGAAGGGCGTCCGCCTCGAGGGCCCGACCATCCGCGAGGTGGACCGAGTAGGGCGCGGTCCCGGATCCCGAAGATCGCCCGAGGCGCATCACGCTCTGCCCGATGATGGTCCTCACCCCGACCAGCGCGGCCCTCAGCGCGTCGACGAGTTCTCCGAGTCCGCCGATCAGACTCAGGAACAGAGGGGCCGCGCCGTCGCGAGATGCCCCCGCGCGTCGTCGTGCCGCCAGCGCCGCCAGGATCAGGCTGCGAGAGGAGGCTTCCCACTCGAGCAATTGAGGGAAGGTCGCGCGCAGGCTGAGCGCGTCCGCATCGCCGGCATAGATGCCCGCCAGGAGCGGCCCGGCCAGGCGATCCACGGCGGCACGCCCCAGCCGGCGTCCGAGGAAGCCCCCCACGGTCCGGTCGCCGTCGGCCCGGTCGCGCGGCAGCACCAGGTCCCAGGCGAGGCGCAGTTTTTCCGCGGGGGAGAGCAGCCCGGTGCGGACCATGGGGAGCAGCCGGCTAGGGATCCCCAGCGCCAGGCCCGGCGGCAGCGGATGCAGGCGGTCGCGGAAGGCCACATGCACCGCGCGGCCGGGGAGCGTGCCGATGAGCCGGTCACCCAGGCCCAGCGTCCGGCAGAGCTCGCTCGCCCAGGGTTTGGCGGCCAGGAACGAGTCGGGACCGGTCTCGACCAGGCAGCCATTGACGCGCTCGGTCTGGAGTTTGCCGCCCAGATGGGACTCGCGTTCGACCAAGGCGCACTCGATGCGCGCCTGACGCGCACGCGGGTGGGTGATCAGCGCGTGCGCAGCGGCGAGTCCGGTGATGCCTCCGCCGATGATGACGACACGGTGAACGGGAGCGCCGCTCTGACCATTCACGGGCCGATGCCCCGTGGCCTGATCGCTCATGACCCGATGCCGCGCCCTCCTGAGGCGCGCTCCGCCGGAGAGGCGGCGCCAATGGTGGAAGCCGCCGGACCCGCGGACACCTCATGCACCAGATCGACCAGCCGGCGCAGGTAATCGACGGGCGTTTCAGGCAGCACCCCGTGCCCCAGGTTGAAGATGTGTCCCCTCCGGCCCCCGGCATCGGCCAGGATCTCGCGGGATGCGGCGTCGACCGCCTCGAATGGCGCCAGCAGGACCGCGGGATCCAGGTTTCCCATGATGCCGGTCTGACTGCCGGCCTGGCGAATCCGCGCCCAGGCGTCGCCGAGTCGAATCCGCCAGTCGACGCCGATGATGTCGCCGCCCGCGCCGGCCATCAGCGGCAGCAGCCCCGCGGTGCCGACCCCGAAATGGATGGTCGGGATACCCGTGGTCTGCAGCGCACCGAAGAGGCGGCGCATGGATGGGAGCACCGCCGCTTCGTAGTCCCGGGGCGAGAGCGCACCGACCCAGGAGTCGAACAGCTGCACCGCCTGGACGCCGGCCGTGATCTGCGCGCGCAGGTAGGCGAGGGTGGCCTCGGTGAGGCGCGCCATCAAGCGCGCCCATAGCGTTGGGGCACCATGCAGCATGCGTTTGGTCGCCGGCAGATCCCGCGATCCGCGGCCTTCAATCAGATAGCTGGCCAGGGTGAAGGGGGCCCCGGCGAACCCGATGAGCGGCACGGGCGCCTCCTGTCGGATCAGGCGGATCGCCTCCGGCACGAACGGCACGTCGCGCTCAGGGTCAATAACCCGCAGCGCCTCAATATCCGCCTCGGTGCGTACCGGCCGCCCGATCACCGGGCCCGTGCCCTCGACGATCTCGAACGGGACACCCAGCCCGAGCAGCGGGAGGGTGATGTCGGAGAACAGGATCGCGGCGTCGACGCCTAACTGCGTCACGGGCAGCAGCGTGACCTGGGCGCACAGCTCTGGTGTGCGGCACAGGTCCAGCAGCGAGTAGCGCTCACGGAGCGCACGGTACTCGGGCTGGTACCGTCCGGCCTGGCGCATGAACCAGACCGGCGTCCGGTCCGTGGCCTCGCGCCGGCAGGCGCGCAGGAACCGGTCGGTCACCGTCGGGCCGTCACGGCCGCACGCGCGCCGCGACCGGCGCGCCGAGCAGGGCCAGGATCTCGGCCAGGGGCCGGTGGATTCCCACCAGGATGGGGGTGTCTCGCACGGTGTAGCGTCGCCCTTCGGTGGCCCGCAGCGCGGCCACCAAGTCCTGAAAGGCCACCAGGTCGTCCGTCTCGTACGCCACGATGAACTCCTGGTCGTCCAGCCCGAACGAATAGGCCAGCAACTGCCGCACCATGGGATACTGGTGGCCGACGCGCATGTGTTCGTTCATCATGCGCTGGCGTTCTTCGTGATCGGTCAGATACCACTCCGTCGACTTCACGAACGGGTAGACGATCAGGTACGCGGCCCGCTCCCCGGCGAACATCGCCTGCTCTTGCGTGGTCTGCTTCCTGACGTAGGCCGACGGCCGCACCAGCCCCATCAGCGCCTGCGCGACCGTCAGGGAGCGACCCAGGCCCGCCTGGAGCAGATCCGCGGCGGTCTCTTCCAGCGCCTGCACCGAAGGACCCAGCCGCCAGAACAGCAGGTCGGCGTCGGCCCGAAGCCCGACCATGGAGTAGGTGAAGGTCCGGACGCGTTCGGCCGCGGCGTCGGCCGCCGCCAGGAACCCGACCGCGTCCTGCAGGCGGGCCTCGTCCGGCAGCCGCCGCCACGCGGGCTCGAGCTTGAGCGCCAGCACATGTACGGCATTCCACGGTTCGTCCATCTTTCGGTCCTCCGCCTGCAACGAGGACGACCAGCCGGGCCGTCCGCTCCTCCCGGGCGCGATCTCGTCCCCGGCCGTCACCCGATCTCAAGAAACGCGGCGCGCGCGGCCTTCAGGGTGTCGGCAATATCCGCATCGGTGTGGGCCGCCGACACGAACCACGCCTCGAACTGTGACGGCGGGAGCAGCACTCCGCGCCCCAGCATAGCATGAAAGAACCGCGCGAACCGGGTGAGGTCCGCCGCCCGGGCCGCCCCGTAATCGAGGGGCAGCGTGTCCGTGAAGAACACCGTCAGCATCGAGGCCTCCCGGACGACGGAGACCCGCGCCGCCGCCCGCGCCGCGGCGTCGGCCAGACCCTCGGCCAGGCGCGCGGTCTCCCTCTCGAGCGACGCATACACGGCGGGATCAACAAGCCGCCGGAGGGTGGCGATCCCGGCTGCGACGACCAGCGGGTTCCCGGCCAGCGTTCCCGCCTGATACACGGGTCCCAGGGGAGCCACCATATCCATGATGTCTCGCCGCCCGCCGTAGGCTCCCATGGGCAGGCCCCCGCCGATGATCTTGCCCAGGCACGTCAAGTCGGGCGTGACGCCGTAGCGCGCCTGGGCGCCACCCCGCGCGACCCGAAACCCGGTGATGATCTCGTCGAAGATGAGCAGCGCGCCATCGCGGGTGGCAATCTCGCGCAGCCCTTCCAGGAACCCCTGGGCCGGGCGCACCACGCCCATGTTGGCCGCCACCGGTTCCACGATGACGGCGGCAATGGTCTCGGGATGCGCGGCGAAGATTGCCTGCACCGCGGCCAGATCGTTGTAGGGGGCGACCAGCGTGCCGGCTACCGCAGCCCCGGGCACGCCGGCGCTGCTCGGAAGGCCGAAGGTGGCCAGGCCCGAGCCGGCCTCGGCGAGCAGCGGATCCGCATGGCCGTGATAGCACCCGGCGAACTTGACGATCTTGTCCCGACCCGTGAACCCACGGGCCAGGCGAATCGCGCTCATCGCCGCTTCGGTGCCCGAGTTCACGAATCGCATGACCGCCATCGACGGGACGGCGGCGCGGATCAGGCGGGCCAGCTCCACCTCGTAGGGTGTGGTCATCCCAAAACTGGTGCCCCGGATTGTCGCCTCCCGAAGAGCCGCGACGACGTCGTCGGCCGCGTGGCCCAGGAGCAGGGCACCCCAGGAGCCGATGTAGTCCAGCAGCTCGCGTCCGTCGACGTCGGTCACCCGTGATCCGCGCCCCTGGCGAATGACGACGGGACGGCCGCCGACCGCGCGAAACGCCCTCACCGGGCTGTTGACGCCGCCCGGGAAGTAGCCCTCGCTGTCCGCAAAGATCGCCTCCGACCGCGGGCCGGAGGTGACGGGATGCGTCATCGAATCCCTCCGGGTTCCGGCGCGCGTGCGTCCAGGCCGAACAGTTCCTTCGCCGATTCCAGGATCAACGCGTCGCGGCGGGCGGCCGATTCCCGGAGCCGCACGATGGGCGTGTGCAGGAGTTTGTGGGCCACCGCCTCGACGATGACACGCACCGTCTCGCGCTGATCGGCGTCAAGATCTCGCAGCCGTGGGCGAGCGCGGGCCAGTTCCGCCGTGACGATGGCTTCGACCTGCTGGCGCAGCGCTTCGATGACCGGCACTGCCGCCCGCGAGGCGATCCACGACTCAAATCGGCTCAGGGCCTCTTCGACGATCTCATCGGCCCGGGCGAGATGGTCCGCCGGGATCGAGGGCAGGGCCGCCGGGGCCGGCAGCGCATCCAGGGTGTGCAGGGTCACCCCGGGGAGGCCAGCGGCCGCGGGGTCGACTCCGCGGGGCATGCCCAGGTCAGCGACCAGCAGCGGAGCCCGGCGGCCGATCGCGCGCGCCAGCATCTCCCTGGTGACGATCGGTGCCGCCGCACCCGCGCACACCACCACGATGTCCGCGCCGTCGAGGGCCTGCGGGAGCTGATCCAGAGATATCGGCTGCGCGCCCACGCGCCCGGCCAGGGTGCGAGCGCCGTCTGGCGTGCGATTCGCTATCGCGGCAATGGTGGCGCCGGCGGCGGCGAACACGGTGCTCGCCAGCGATGCGGTCTTGCCGGCGCCGACGACCAGCACCTGCCGGCCGCGGACCGATCCCAGGGCCCGCTGGCACAGCGCGAGGGCGGCGCGCGGGATCGACGGCGCGTGGCGCGACAGCTCGGTCTCGCGCCGCACCCGGCGTCCGGTGGCGATGGCGAGCTGCATCAGCCGGTTCAGCACCGGGCCGGTGACGCTGGCACCCCGGGCGACGTCGAAGGCTCGCCGCACCTGACCGAGAATCTGTTCTTCCCCCACGACCATGGAGTCGAGCCCGGCGGCCACCCGCAGCGCATGCCTGGCGGCCTCGAGGTCGTGGTGGACGTAGAAGGCCGGGGCAAACACCGCTGCCGGCACGCCGCGCAAGGTCCCGAGAAGCTCGCTGACTTCCCCGATCGGCGGATCCAGGGCGGTGACGAGATACACTTCCGTGCGGTTGCACGTGGACAGCAGGAGACATTCGGTGATCCCGCGAAGCCCGCGCAGGCCTGTGAGCGCGGGCAGAATCTCCCGGTCGGCGAACGCGATGCGCTCACGGACCGCGATGGGTGAGGTCTTATGATTGAGCCCGAGGGCCGAGAGTCGCATCGGGCAGGTCATCCTCCAGACCGATCGAGCGCCGCCTCCGCGTCGGCGGCGGATGCGGCCATCCAACGCGCCGCATCGGCCGCCGCGTAGGTGATGATCAGGTCCGCGCCCGCGCGCCGGATCGCCCCAAGCACCTCAAACACGGCCCGTCGCTCATCCAGCCACCCGGCGGCGGCAGCGGCTTTGACCATGGCGTACTCGCCGCTGACCCAGTACGCCGCGAGGGGGACCGTAGTGGCCTCGCGCGCGGCACGGATGACGTCCAGGTAACACAGCGCCGGTTTGACCATCACGATATCGGCGCCCTGCTCGATGTCCAGCGCAATCTCTCGCAGCGCCTCGCGGACGTTGGGAGGATCCATCTGATACGATCGCCGGTCGCCGAACTGCGGGGCCGAGTCCGCCGCGTCGCGGAACGGGCCGTAGAAGGCCGAGGCGTACTTGGCCGAGTATCCCATGATCGCGACCTCGGGGAACCCTGCCGTATCCAGAGCCTCCCGGATCGCGCCGACCTGTCCATCCATCATGGCGCTGGGGGCCACGATGTCGGCGCCTGCAGCAGCGTGCGAGACCGCCGTGCGCCCGAGCAGGTCCAGCGTGGAGTCGTTGTCGATCTCGCCGTCGCGCACCAGGCCGCAGTGGCCATGGTCGCTGTAGGCGCACAGGCAGACATCGGTGATGATCACCAGCCCCGGGTGCAGACGCCGGAGGCCGCGCACCGCCTCCTGGACGATGCCGCTCTCCGCGTAGGCCTCTCGCCCGTCCGGAAACTTTGTTTCGGGAATTCCGAAGAGCAGGACCGCCCCGATCCCGCACCTGCGCAGGCGGTCGACCTCGCGGAGCAGTTCGTCGGGAGAACACCGTATCTGGCCGGGCAGGCTGGCGATCGGCTCGCGCACGCCCCGTCCCGGACGCACGAACAGCGGCGCGACCAGGCCGCCGGGGTTCCAGCGCGTCTCGCGCGCGAGCGTCCGCAGGGCGGGGGTCCGGCGCAGACGCCTGGGGCGGCGGATCAGGTCAGCGTGCAACGCGGTGCGCGGCATAACGACCTCCTTTGGGTTGCGTCGTCAGCAACGCCTGGATGAGTCCCTCGACGGTATGTTCCCGGGCCACGACGTCCGGCCGCAGCCCGGCGGCAGCCGCTGCGGCGGCCGTGATCGGGCCGATACAGGCGATCGTCATCTCCGCCAGGTCTGTGCGCGCCCGGCCCAGCAGCCGCACCAGGCCGTTCACGGTCGACGCGCTGGTCAAGAGAATCGTGTCCACGGCGTGCGCCGTCACCAGGCGGCGCAGGCGAGAACCATGGCGGAGGGGCGCCAGCACGGTCCGGTAGGCCGTGATCTGGTCGACGACTGCGCCGCGGGCGCGCAGCTCCTCGGCCAGGGTGGGCGACGCCGCGTCCGTGCGGGGCAGGAGAATCCGGCGCCCGGCGACGTCGCGGAGTTCACGCGCGATGGCGGCCGTGAGGTAGCGAGATGGGATCATGGCCACGGGGATGCCGGCGGCGCGCAGGGCGGCGGCCGTGGCCGGTCCGACAGCGGCCCAGCGCACGGCCGCCCTGTGCAGGGGGACACCCAGGGCCCGGGCGCGCGACAGGCAGGCGTGCGCGCCGTTCGGGCTGGTGACCACGACCCAGTCGTAGCGGTCCACAGCACACAGAGCCCGGTCCAGCGGCCCGCCGGGTGAGGGAGCCACGATGTCAATGGTGGGGACGGCGATGGCCAACGCGCCCAGGCTCCGAAGCCGCGCGCACAGATCGCGGCTCTGCGCGCGCGGCCGCGTCACCAGAATCCGCCGGCCGGCCAGCGGACGCCGTTGTCTGGTGCGGCGGCGCGAGGGCGGGCGTGCCGTCGCCCTCACGGGGCCACCTCAACCATCAGGCTGCGTGCTCCCCGAGCCAGCAGGCGCGCGCCGAGTTCGGCGCCGATCTCCCTGGACAGTACTGCAGGACCGGTGGCGGTGTCGCGCACCATTCGGGTTCCGTCCGGATCCAGCACCGCGCCGTCCAGGGTCAGCGTCTGTCCGTCGCTTGTCCCGAGCGCGGCGATCGCGGTCTGACAGGTCCCGCCCAGCGCGCCGACGAACGCGCGCTCGGCCTCCACCGCGGCGTGGGTGGGGAGATGGTCAACGGCTTCCAGGCGGCGGCGGAGGCCGTGCGCGTCTGTCCGCGTCTGGACCGCAATTGCGCCCTGCCCCACCGCGGGCAGCATGATCGACGGGTCGAGCCGCTCGACGGCGCGCTGAAGCAGGCCGAGCCGGACCAGGCCCGCCGCCGCCAGCACGACGGCATCCACCTCGCCGGCGCCGAGCTTCCGCAGCCGGGTGTCCACATTGCCGCGGATGCCGCGGACCAGGAGATCGTGACGCGCCGCGAGCAGGAAGGCCCGCCGGCGTGGGCTGTCCGTTCCGATCACCGCGCCGGACGGCAGCGCCCCAAGCGTGACGCCGTCCCGCGTCACGAGGACATCGCGCGGATCCTCTCTGGGAAGAAAGGCCGCCACCACGACCCCGGGCGTCGCGTCGTTGTGCAGGTCCTTCGCGCTGTGCACCGCCAGATCGATGCGGCCGTCGGTGAGCGCCACTTCCAGGTCTTTGACGAACGCGCCGGCCCCCAGCGCGCGCGTGGGCGAGTCGGGATGACGGTCGCCGTGCGTGCGGATCGTGACGATCTCGCACCGCAGGCCCAGGCGTTCCAGGGATTCGACGACCTGCGCGGTCATGGCGAGCGCCAGCGGGCTGCCACGCGTGCCGACCTTCAGCATGGCGCGCAGCCTTCTTCGATGCCGGTGTGCACGTTCACGCTAGTGCTCCACCAGTTGCCGGCCGTCCGCGTCGCTATGGGCCTTTCGGCGCGGCTTGCGGCCTGCATCCCAGGTTCGCAGCATTGTGAGGAAGACCACATCGAGGAGATCGCTGACGTCGAGCAGCGCGCGCACCTGGCGTTCGTCCAGCATGCCGCCCCGGCCTCGGGGGTCGGTGATCATCTTGAGCACCAGGTGCCGGAAGTAGCCGAAGGCCTCGGCGGCGTCCGCCGGGCGGACCCCGGCCTGGTGCAACTCGGCCCCGTACGCGCGCGCCTGTTCGAGCAGCTCCTGGCGGATGGTTCGTCGCGCTCCGGGCTCGGCGATGAACCGGACCAGAGCGGCGAAGAGCTGCCGGCCGCGCTCCCGGGCGCTTTCGCGCAGACGCGGATCGAGCGACGCGAACCAGGGCCGCGTCTGCAGCGGTTTGGCCGGCGCGCCGGCCAGCAACTTGGCGCTGCGGCGTTCCACCAGGGGGCGCAGGTCTTCCACCCGGGGGACCTCGGGCTGAATGAGCGCGTGCAGATCGTCTTTGAGAAACCGCCGGTGCCCGCCCGGGGTCCTGAAGGTCCTGACGCGTCCCGTGTCGGCCCAGTGGCGGAGCGTGGCCTGATCGACGCCCAGCATCGAGGCCGCCTGCCCCAGGGAGAGCCAGCGGCCGGCGGACGATTTCTCCATGGCCATCACCAGGAGGGAGAATTCTAAAGAAGTCTACGTAATCCTCTATGATTTTATGCCCGGATCCGGGCCCTGGGAAGAGCCTTCCACCCTCCTGCAACCCGCATGCTGGCGCCTCCTGTGGGCGGCATGCCGGTCACCTCCTGCACGCCGGCTCAGCCGGCGCCGATACCAAGGGAGAGAGCACAGGCCGCCGCCATGCTGGCCGCCGTCATGAGCGCAACCCTGGTCGGTCTCGACGCGCTCCCCGTCTCCGTGGAGGTCGATGTCGGACCGGGGCTGCCGTCGTTCGCGATCGTCGGGCTGCCCGACGCCGCGGTGCAGGAGGCGCGCGAGCGGGTACGGGCCGCGATCCGCAATTCGCGCTATGAGATGCCGCCGCGGCGGACCGTGGTGAACCTGGCGCCGGGAGACCGGCGGAAGGAAGGTCCCGGACTCGATCTGCCGATCGCGCTGGGCGTGCTGATTGCCACCGGGCAACTGTCGCAGGAGGCCGTGAGGGGATACCTGGCCATCGGGGAACTGGCGCTGGACGGCTCACTGCGCCAGATCCCCGGCGTCCTCCCGGTCGCGCAGGCGGGACGCGCGCTTGGCGCACGCGGGTTGCTCGTGCCTGAGCCGAATGCGGTTGAGGCCGCAGTGGTGGAGGAGGTGCCGGTCTATGCGCTGCCCACGTTGCGTGCCGTCATCGACCACCTCACCGGCGCGCGGCGCGTCACACCGACCGCGGCGACGGTGCCGCCGCCGCTACCGGCGCAGACGTCATCGCTCGATCTCGCCAGCGTGCGGGCACAACCGGCCGCGCGTCGCGCCCTGGAGATCGCGGCGGCGGGCGGGCTCAATGTGTTGCTCGTGGGGCCGCCGGGGGTGGGCAAAACCATGCTGGCGCGCCGGCTCCCCACGATCCTGCCGGCGCTCTCGCGCGTCGAGGCCGTCGAGGTCACAAAGATCTACAGCGTCGCCGGGCGGTTGCCTGCGGGGTCGGGCCTGATCTGGCAGCGACCCTTTCGCACGCCGCACCATACGGCGAGCGCGTCGGCGATGATCGGCGGCGGCGGCGGACCGCGGCCGGGCGAGATCACGCTGGCGCACCACGGCGTGCTATTCCTTGACGAACTGCCGGAGTTTCGCCACGACGTGCTGGAAGGGCTGCGCCAGCCGCTGGAGGACGGTATGGTGGTGGTGGCGCGCGTGCATGGCGCGGTGCGCTTCCCCGCGCGGTTCATGCTCGTGGCGGCCATGAACCCCTGCGCGTGCGGGTACCGCGGCGATGCGCACCGGACCTGCACCTGTACCCCCGGGCAGGTGCAGCGGTACCTGGCCAGAGTCTCCGGTCCGCTGCTTGACCGCATCGATCTGCATCTCGAGGTGCCGAGGCCGCCCACAGACGCCCTGCTCGCCGGCCCCCCTGGAGAATCGTCTCTGCGCGTGCGGGACCGCGTGATCGCCGCGCGCGAACGCGCCGCGCATCGGGCCGCACGTGGTGGATCGATACCGACCGGCCCGCACGGGTGGCGGGGGATCGACACGGTGGACGATGGCGCGCTGGGCGTGCTGCGCTCCGCGGCCGAGCGGCTCATGCTCGGGGCGCGCGCGACCGAGCGGGTCCTGTGTGTCGCGCGCGCCATCGCTGACCTCGACGGTTCGGATCATATCCGATCCGCACATGTCGCTGAGGCCCTGCAGTACCGCGCGCTTGACCGGTCCGCAGGCCGGCCCCCTTGACAGATCGTGCTACTGTAGAGGATGAACTTCGGGACCCCACAGTCTCCTCGCGCGACGCCGCCTTCCGAGGCGGAGATCGCGGCGTACGTGGGGCTGAGCCTTCTGCCGGGCGTGGGTCCTCGCACGATCAGACGATGGGTGGAGCGGGCCGGCTCGGCGTCCGCCGTCTGGCGTCACCTGCCTGCGTTCGCCGAGCCGGTGGCAGATCGAGAGGAGGTGTTGACCTCCTGGCGATCCTTGAATCCCGCTGCGGTGGTGGAAACCGCGCGTGCGCAGGGGATGGCGGTGCTCGTCCCCGGCGATGCCGCGTTTCCCGCGCTGCTGCGGCTGCTGCCAGATCCGCCGCCGGTGCTCTATGTCCGGGGACGTCTGGGCAAGGCCCCGTCGGTGGCCGTGGTGGGATCGCGCCGCGCCACACCGTATGGGCGGGCCGCCGCCGCGCGTCTGGCATTCGATCTGGCGCTGGCGGGAGTCACGGTCGTCAGTGGCCTGGCGCGCGGCATCGATGCGGCGGCTCATCGGGCAGCGCTGGATGGTGGAGGACGGACCGTCGCCGTGTTGGGGAATGGGGCCGACGTGGTCTATCCGCCTGAGCATGCCGCGCTGGTCGAGGCGATCATCGAGCGGGGGGCGCTGGTCACAGAGTTTTCGCCGGGTACCCCGCCGCGGCCGGGACACTTCCCGCGGCGCAACCGGCTGATCAGCGGTCTGAGCCTGGGCGTCGTGGTCGTCGAAGGGGCCGAAGACAGCGGCGCACTGATCACGGTGGAGTACGCGCTGGATCAGGGGCGCGAGGTCTTCGCGGTCCCCGGCAGCATCTTCAGCGAGGGGAGCCGCGCGCCGCACGGGTTGTTGCGACAGGGCGCGCGCGTGGTGGAGCGCGCGGAAGACATTCTGGAGGAACTGAATCTGTCGTCTCCAGGGACGGTGGGTCCTGACCAGGATGCCGCCCAGGATGCGGCGCCAGGGGCGAGCGGAGAGGCCAGCGGGCAGCAGCGCGTGTTCGACGCTCTGGCCGCGGGACCGCGTTCGCTCGACGATCTGGTGGAGACCACCGGACTGCCCGCCGCTGAGGTGGCGGCGGCCATCTCGCTGTTGGAAATTCGTGGTCTGGTCGCGACGTTGCCAGGGCAGATGGTGATGCGGACGCCTGGCGCGCCCCCGGCCCGCAGGTGAAACGGAGGATCTGGTGACACCAACGAACGCCCTCGTCGTCGTGGAATCGCCGACGAAGGCGCGCACCCTCAGCAAACTGCTCAAGCGGCCCTACGAGGTGAAGGCCTCGATGGGGCACGTGAAAGATTTGCCCAAAAGCAAGCTCGGCGTGAACATCGACGATAACTTTGCGCCGACCTACATCGTGATCAAGGGCAAGGGGCCGATTCTCAAAGACCTCAGAGAGGCCGCGAAGAAGGCGTCGACGATTTACATGGCCACGGACCCCGACCGGGAGGGCGAGGCCATCTCCTGGCACCTGTCGGAGGTCCTGAGCACGGTCAACCCCTCGATCCGCCGGGTGGATCTGCACGAGATCACCAAGGAGGGCGTGCAGCGGGCCCTGCGGCGTCCGCGCGAGATCGACCTGAACCTGGTCAACGCGCAACAGGCGCGTCGCATCCTCGACCGGCTCGTGGGCTACAAGTTGAGCCCGCTGCTCTGGCGGAAGCTGCACGGCGGACTGTCGGCAGGCCGCGTACAGTCCGTCGCCGTCCGCCTGATCGTGGACCGCGAGCGCGAGATCGAGGCGTTCATCCCGCAGGAATACTGGTCTATCGCCGCGGCCTTCCGCACCGCGGCCGGAGAGGCGTTTGAGGCGCGGCTGTTTGCGCGCGACGGCGTGCGGGTGGGCTCGCCGGGCGACGAAGGGGCCCTGGTCATCCCCGATGAGGCGCAGGCCCACACGATCGTGGAGGACCTGCGGACGCTCACGTACGGTGTCGGGGAAGTGCGCCGGAGGGACCAGGCGCGCAACCCGGCGCCGCCGTTTACCACCAGTTCGCTGCAGCAGGAGGCGAACCGGAAGCTCGGCTTCTCGGCCTCACGGACGATGGCCGTGGCCCAGCAGCTCTACGAGGGCCTCGACGTGGGCGAGGGCACCGTAGGCCTGATCACGTATATGCGCACCGACTCGGTCCGCGTGGCGGCCTCGGCCCAGCACGAGGCGCGGGAGTTCATCGCGCGCTCGTTCGGCGACGCCTACCTGCCCGAGCGGCCGCGCCGGTACCGCTCGCGCCGCGACGCGCAGGAGGCCCACGAGGCGATTCGACCGACCGGCGTGACGCGCACGCCGGAACGCGTCAAACCCTATTTGCGGTCGGACCAGTACCGGCTGTACCGGTTGATCTGGGAACGGTTCCTGGCCAGCCAGATGGCGGCCGCGGTGCTGGACACGCTCTCGGTGGATATCACCGGCGGAGGCTACCTGTTCCGCGCCACGGGCAGCCGCATCAAGTTCCCGGGCTTTTTGATTCTCTACCGGGAGAGCAGCGACAACGGTGACAACGACCGCGAAGGCTGGCTGCCGCCCCTGGCCCCCGGCGATCCCCTGGGGCTGGACCGGGTGACGCCCGAGCAGCACTTCACGCAGCCGCCACCGCGGTACACGGAAGCGACGCTGGTGCGCGCGCTGGAAGAAAAGGGGATCGGCCGGCCCAGCACCTACGCGCCGACCATCGAGACCATCAAGAAACGCGGCTATGTCACCTCGCGCGACCGGCGCCTGGCTCCGACCGAGGTCGGCCGGATGGTCACCGATCTGCTGGTGGAGCACTTCCCCGAGATCGTGGACGTCGACTTCACCGCGGGGATGGAGGACAACCTGGACCGCATCGAGGAAGGCAACGCCGACTGGCAGCAGATCCTCCGCGAGTTCTACGGACCGTTCGAGCAGACCCTGCAGCGCGCCGAGGCCAAGATTCCCGTCGTGGAGTTTCCCGAGGTAGAAATCGGCGAGCCCTGCCCGCAGTGCGGGCAGCCGCTGGTTCGCAAGCACGGCCGGTTCGGCGTGTTCATTGCGTGCTCGGGGTTCCCGGCGTGCCGGTATACCCGGCCGGTGGGCATCGGGGTCACGTGCCCGCGGTGCGGGGCCGAGGTCGTTGCTCGCCGCACCAAGCGGGGGCGCACGTTCTACGGCTGCAGCGCGTATCCCACCTGCACCTTCACCTCGTGGGATCGACCCAGCGACCGCCCCTGCCCCAGGTGCCACAGCCTGATGGTGCACAAACGCACGCGCCGCGGGGAGGAACTGCGATGCACCAACGACGCCTGCGGCCACCGGCTCCCGGTGGCCGAACCGGCGGCAGCGGCCGCGCCGGCGCGCTGACCCGGTCGCAACGCCGGCGCCCCGCGGCCGGCCAGCCGGTCGCGAAGGCGCCCGACCCCGACCTCGCCGCCTTCCTCCGCGTCCTCGAGGCCGAGCAGGGAGCCTCGCCGCACACGCGCGCCGCGTACCGGCGCGATATCGAAGCGTTCCACGCGTTTCTGCGGTCCGAGGGCATTCGGGGCTGGGACCGCGTCACCCCGGCCGTCGCCCGGCGCTACCTGGCGGCGATGCACCGCCGGTACGCGCGCACCTCGATGGCGCGGCGGCTGTCGGCCCTGCGCTCCTTCTACCGGTTCCTGCGCCGTGAGGGCCGCGTGGAAGGCAGCCCGCTGCGCCTGGTCTCCGCGCCCCGCCGCGGCCGACGCCTGCCGCAGGCCCTGACCCACGACGACATGGCGGCGCTGCTGGCGGCGCCGCCGGTCGACCAGCCGACCGGCCTGCGCGATGGCGCCATCCTGGAAATCCTCTACGCCGGGGGCCTGCGGGTGGGCGAACTGGTCGGGCTGACGGCTGCGGATGTCCGCGGCGACGAACTCCACGTCCGCGGCAAGGGCGGGCGCGACCGGCTGGTCGTGATCGGCAGCCAGGCGTCGGGGGCCCTGCGCCGATATCTTGCCGAGGCGCGGCCGCGCCTGGCACGCGGGTCCACCGGACGGGGATCCGACGCCCTGTTCCTGAATGCCCGGGGCGGGCCGCTCTCGACGCGGGCGGTGCAGCTCATCGTCGATCGCTGGGTGCGCGCGGCCGCGGTCCAGCAGCGCACGAGCCCGCACGTCTTGCGCCACACCTTCGCCACGCACCTGCTCGACGGCGGGGCCGACCTGCGCGTGGTGCAGGAACTGCTGGGGCACGCCAGCCTTCAGACCACGCAGATCTATACGCACGTGTCGCGCGAGCACCTGAAGCGGATCTACGCGCAGGCCCACCCTCGGGCGTAGCCGCAGGCGGCGCAGGCGTCGCAGGGTTTCCCTTTCGTCGTCGGGGTGCTATACTACCGCAGGATTTGCCGCGGCGTGCGGCGCCGTCCGGACGCAGGATGCCCGCAAAGTCCTCCGCGATTTTGCGGGATTTCTGTGCGGAGGGCCCCGGGACCGCGCGGATCCTATCACGCACGCTCTCCGACCCGCCGAGGGTGCCTGCTGCAGGCCTCGGCCCGGCCCGCGGGAATGAGGGGAGCGGAGGCAGAAAACCATAAGGCATCCGGTGGGCGCCGGATGTCAGAGGAGGCAGTCGGTTGCCAGTCGTGACCATGAAGCAGTTGTTGGAGGCGGGGGTCCACTTCGGGCATCAGACCCGTCGCTGGAACCCCAAGATGGCCCGCTTCATCTTCACCGAACGCAACGGCATCCACATCATCGACCTGCAGAAAAGCGTCCCGTTGATCGAGGAAGCCTACCGGTTCGTGCGGGACGCGGTGGCATCAAGCGGTGACATCCTGTTTGTCGGCACCAAGAAGCAGGCTCAGGACGCGATTCAGGAAGAGGCCACGCGGGCCGGCCAGCCCTATGTCAACCAGCGGTGGCTGGGCGGCATGCTGACCAACTTCCAGACGATCCGCCGGCGCGTGGAGCGGCTGCGCGAGATCGAGGACATGAAGCACCGCGGGGTGATGGACGTCCTGCCCAAGCGCGAGCAGGCCCGCCTGATCGAAGAGGCGGCCCGGCTGGAGAAGTTCCTGGGCGGCATCAAGAGCATGACCAGACTCCCGGCCGGCGTGTACGTCGTCGATACGCGCAAAGAGCACATCGCCGTCGCCGAGGCGCGCAAGCTCGGGATCCCGGTGATCGCCATTCTCGACACCAACTGCGACCCCGACGAGGTCGACTATGCGATCCCGGGCAACGACGACGCGATCCGCGCCGTGCGCCTGATCACCAACCGGGTGGCCAACGCCTGCCTGGAAGGGCTGGAGGAGCGGCGGAAGCGCGAGGTCCAGGAAGAGGAGGCCGCGCGCCCAGCGATGGCCGCAGGCGAGGAAGAGCCGGAGGTCACGCCCGCGGTGGCCGAGCACGAGTTCGAGCGCGCCAGCATGGAGACCGAGGAGGCACTGGGGTAACGCATGGCTGTCACGACAGAACTGATCAAGGAGCTGCGCGCCCGCACAGGCGCCGGGGTAATGGACTGCCGGCGGGCGCTGGAGGAAGCCGACGGCAACCTGGAGCGCGCGGCCGACATTATCCGCGCCAAAGGGCTGGCCGCCGCCGCCAGGCGGGCCGACCGCGCCGCGTCCGAGGGCGCGGTGGAGGCGTATGTCCATATGGGCGGCCGGCTCGGCGCGCTGGTGGAACTCAACTGCGAGACCGACTTCGTGGCGCGGACCGAGGAGTTCAAGATCCTGGCCCGGGAACTGGCGATGCAGGTCGCGGCCACGGCGCCGCGGTTTGTCTCCCGGGACGACGTCCCCGCCGAGGTCATGACCGAACGGCGGGCCGCCATTGCGCGGGAGGCCGACGGAGCCTCTGAGCAGGAGATCGATGCCCGGCTGGCGCAGTGGCTGGCGGAGGTCACGTTGCTCGACCAGCCCTACATCCGCGACGCGGGACGGCGGGTCGGCGACCTGATCGCCGACGCCGCAGCGCGGACGGGGGAGCACATCAAGGTCAGACGGTTCACGCGGTTCAAACTCGGCGAATAGCGGCGAGGAGGTCCCATGGACGCCGCGTCAGCATCCGGCCAGCCGCCGGTCTATCAGCGCATCCTGCTCAAACTCAGCGGTGAAGCCCTTGCCGGTCACGGAGGCGTCTGGCTCGATCCCGCCGTGCTCCAGCTGGTGGCCACCGAGGTCCGCGACGTGACCGCGCGGGGCGTGCAGGTGGCGATCGTCGTCGGCGGGGGCAACATCGTCCGCGGCTCGGATCTGAGCAGGCGCCTGGGCATCGATGAGGTGACCGGCCATACCATGGGCATGCTGGCCACCGTCATCAACGGCCTGGCGCTCATGGATGCCATGGAGCGCATCGGCCTGGTCGTGCGGGTCATGTCGGCCGTCGAGATGCATCAGGTGGCGGAACCGTACATCCGCCGGCGCGCGATCCGCCATCTGGAGAAGGGCCGGGTGGCTATCTTCGTGGGGGGAACCGGCAGCCCGTACTTTACCACCGACACCGCGGCCGCGCTGCGGGCCATCGAGATCGGCGCCAACGCCCTGCTGATGGCGAAGAAAGGGGTGGACGGGGTGTACGACAAGGATCCCCGCCAGCACCCCGACGCCGTGATGTTCACCCACCTGGACTACATGGACATCCTCAACCGAGACCTGCGGGTGATGGATACTACGGCGGCGGCCCTGTGCAAGGACAACAACATGGACATCGTCGTATTCGATGTGACGCGGCCGGGCAATATCACCCGCGCCGTGCTCGGCGAGGCCATCGGGACCCTGGTAGGGAGTGGACGCCGGTGACCGACGAGGTCCTGGCCGATGCCAAGACGCGCATGCAGAAGGCCATCGAGGCCACGCGGCGCGAGTTTGCCAGCCTGCGCACCGGACGGGCGAGTCCGGCGCTGCTGGACCACGTCCGGGTCGACTACTACGATACGCCGACGCCCATCAACCAGCTGGCGACGATCACCGTGCCTGAGCCCCGGCTGCTGGTGGTCCAGCCGTGGGACAAGAGCATGGCGAAGGACATCGAGCGGGCCCTTCTGAAGAGCGACCTGGGGCTCGTGCCCAGTAGCGACGGCGTCGTGATTCGCCTGCCGATCCCGCCGCTGACCGAGGAGCGGCGTCGTGACCTGGTCAAGATCGCCCGCCGGCACGCCGAGGAAGGCCGCGTGGCGATCCGCAACATCCGGCGGGAAGCCAAGGAGATGCTCGAGGAACTGGAGGAGGCGGGGGAGATCTCCGAGGACGAGTCCCGGCGAGCCCAGGAGCGCCTGCAGCACCTGACCGACGAGATGATCGCGCACCTCGACCGTTTGCTCCACGCCAAAGAGCAGGAGATCCTGGAGGTCTAGGCGTGATCCCCGACGTCCTGGGACGCGACCTGGAGCAGGCCCGCGCGGCCCTGGAAGCGGCCGGCTATCAGATCGAGGTGACCGAGACGCGTAGCCCGCGCGCGGTGACCCTGGCCGGGCCGCTGCGGGTCGTGCGCCAGCGGGCCGCCAGCGATGGTCTGGTGCGCCTGGCGGTCACACGCGAACGCTACCTCCCCGCCTCAAGGCCCCCGGGTGGCTAAGTCGCAGGGCGCCTCGACCCTGGAGACGATCGACCGCCTCCGTGTGCCGGCGCACGTCGCCATTATTATGGATGGGAACGGCCGGTGGGCCGCTTCCCGCAGCCTGCCGCGGTCGGCCGGGCATCGGGCGGGGCGCGAGGCCATCCGCCGGACCATCGAGGGGTGCCGGCGCCTGGGGATCCGGGTCCTGACGCTTTATCTCTTCTCCACCGAGAACTGGCGTCGGCCGGCCGATGAGGTCGACGCCCTCATGGCCCTGCTCCACGAGTCGCTGATTCAGGAAGCCGAAGAACTGCACCGGTCCGGGATCCGGCTGCGGGTCTGCGGTGATGTCGAGGCCATGCCGCCCGAGATCCGCGGCCTGATTGCCCAGGTGGAGACGCTGACACGTGAGAATCAGGCGATGGTGCTCAACATCGCGCTGAACTACGGCGGCCGGGCGGAGATCGTGCGCGCCGCGCGCCGCATCGCCGCCGAGGTCGCAGCGGGCCGGCGCTCGCTGGAGGCCATCGACGAGGCAGCGGTGGCGGCCGGGCTCTACACGGCCGATCTTCCTGACCCTGACCTGGTGATCCGCACGGGCCGCGAGCAGCGTCTCTCCAACTTCCTCCTCTGGCAGGCGGCCTACGCCGAACTCTACTTTGCCGATGTCTTCTGGCCCGACTTCGAGCAGGAACACCTGTTTACAGCCGTCGCCGAGTACCAGCGGCGCCAGCGGCGATTCGGCGGGACGCCGGATGGTTGACCGGCCCCGCCGGTGGGGCGATCGGTCGCTCCTGCCACGGATCGCAACCATTGTCATCGGCGCGCCGGTGTTGATCGCTGCGGTCGTGCGCGGCGGCCCGGCACTGCTCGCCGTGGTGCTCCTGCTCACGGCCGTCGGGGCCATGGAGTTCCGGCGGCTCGCGCTGGCCGTGGGCTATCAGGCGTCCCTGCTGCTGCCGGCAGGTGCGTTGCTCTTTCCGCTACTGGCGTATGCCGGCCGGTGGGAGCACGCCGGGGTGGCGACGTCGGTCCTGGTGATTGCAGCGGCCGGCGCCGCGCTGACCTCGTCCAGGCGTGGGGGCGCGCCGGCCAGTGCCGCGGTGGATACGCTGGGCGCGCTCTATGTGGGCGCGCTGTTCGCGCACCTGCTGCTGCTCCGGGAGGATGCGGGGTATGCCGTGACGCTGGCGGTCCTGGGCCTCATCTGGGCCAACGACATCGCCGCCTATTTCGTCGGGTCCCGCTGGGGACGTCAGAAACTCGCGCCGGCGATCAGTCCCGGCAAGAGCGTGGAGGGGTGCATCGGCGGTCTCGCCGCGGCGGTCGTCGTGGCCGTGGTGATCGCCACGCGCCTGGGGTGGCCCGCGGTCTCCTTCGGCGTGATCGGCGTCTGCGTGGCTGCGGCGGGAGTGATCGGCGACCTGTCGAAATCGACCATGAAGCGCGCCGCCGGCATGAAAGACGCGGGCGCGATCCTGCCCGGCCACGGCGGCGTGCTGGACCGGTTCGACGCGGTCCTGTTCGGCGTGCCGGTTGGGTACTACCTGTGGAGATGGCTGCCCTGAGACGGCTGGTCGTGCTGGGATCGACCGGAAGTATCGGCCGCGCGACGCTGGAGGTGGCTGAGGCACTGGGCGATGTGGCGATCGTCGGACTCGCGGCCCGGGCCCGCCACCACCTGCTGCTGGAGCAGGTGCGGCGCTGGAGGCCGCAGGCCGTCGCCGTGGAGGATCCTCTGGCCGCCTCGCGGCTGCAGGCGGACCTGCCGGAGGGAGTCTCGCTGCGTGTTGGCCCTGAGGCGTCCACCGAACTCGCGGCGATGCCGGATGCCGATCTGGTGCTCGTCGCGATCGTCGGCGCAGCCGGCCTGCGCCCCACGCTCGCCGCGCTGGAGGCCGGCAGGGACGTGGCGCTGGCCAACAAAGAGACGCTGGTGGCCGGCGGGCCGCTCGTGCGCACGGTGTGTGAGCGATCCGGTGCGCGCCTGATCCCCGTGGACAGCGAGCACTCGGCCATCTACCAGTGTCTGCTCGGTCAGGACCGGACGGCCATCCGGCGCCTGATCCTGACGGCGTCGGGGGGACCATTCCTGCGGCGGCCGCTGACACAACTGGCCGATGTGACGGTGCAAGAGGCGCTGGCACATCCTGTGTGGAATATGGGGCCGAAAGTTACCATCGACTCGGCGACCCTGATGAACAAGGGCCTGGAGGTCATCGAGGCGCACTGGCTCTTCGGCGTGGCACCCGAGCAGATCGAGGTCGTCATTCACCCGCAGAGCGTGATCCATTCCATGGTGGAGTTCGTCGACGGCTCGGTCATCGCGCAGGCGGCCCGGCCCGACATGCGGGGGCCGATTCAGTTTGCGCTCACCGGTCCGCATCGCCGGCCGGGGCTGGTCCAGCCCGTGGAATGGGGACGGCTCACGCTGACGTTTGAACAACCGGAGCCCGAGCGGTTCCCGGCGTTGGGGTTGGCGCGTGACGCCTTGAGGCGCGGCGGCACGGCTCCGGCCGTGCTCAATGCCGCCAACGAGGTCGCCGTGGGACGGTTTCTCGAAGGAGCGATCCGGTTTCCCGAGATCGCCGAGGTCGTGCGCGTGGTGCTGGGGCGACACCAGACGCAGCCCGCCGCCACGCTCGAGGCGGTGCGTGCGGCGGACGCCTGGGCCCGGGCGGAGGCCGCACTGGTATCACGCGTGGCGAGGTGACGGGTGTGCCGAATATCCTAGCAGCCATCGCGGCCTTTGGCGCGATGATCTTCTTCCACGAACTTGGGCACTTTCTCATGGCCAAGCGGGCGGGCGTACGCGTGCACGCCTTTGCGCTGGGCTTCGGTCCGCAACTCATGGGCTGGACGCGGGGCGAAACCACCTACTCGCTGAACCTGCTCCCCTTCGGGGGCTTTGTCCGCATGGAGGGAGAGGACGAGTCGCCGACCGACGAGGGCAGCTTCCGGTCCAAGAGCGTCGGCGCCCGCATCGCGATCATTGTCGCCGGGCCCCTGATGAACCTGGTCTCCGCGGTCTTCATCCTGGCGCTGGCGGCGGCCGTCTTCGGCGAGCCGATCGGGCCCAGCACGCGCGTGGGCACCATCGAACCGGGCTGGCCGGCCGCGGCCGCGGGCCTGCAGCCTGGCGATGAGATTGTGGCCATCGACGGGGTCCCGATGCAGACGGGCGACCAGGTGATCGAGACGATTCACCGCAGTGCCAACCGCCCGCTGGTGCTGACCATGCGCCGCGGCGGGCGCGACTTCACCGTCACGGTGACACCGCGTCTGGACGCGCAGCGGGGTGTCGGACGGATCGGCTTCCAGCCTCTGCCGCTGGTGGCCCGCGTGACCCCGATGGAGGCCATCGGCGTCGGCGTCCGACGCACCGGTCAGTACATCGTGATGCTCGGGGTCGCGGTGCAGGGGCTCGTCCGGGAAGGCCGGTTCCTGGAGAGTCTGGGCGGGCCCGTGGCGGCGGGCAGCATGCTGGCCCAAACCGCGCAGTCCGGGGCGCAGGCCTTCCTCTATGTCGCGGCGTTTCTCTCCGTCATGATCGGTATCTTCAACCTGCTGCCCATCCCGGCGCTGGATGGCGGGCGGCTGGCGTTCCTCGTGGCGGAAGCGATCCGGCGCCGGCCGCTGCTGGACGCTCGGCGGGAGCACCTGGTCCACACCGTGGGATTTGCGCTGCTGCTCCTGTTGCTCTTCAGCGTCACGGTGCGAGATTTCCGGCGGCTGTTCCTGTAGACGGCCCGGCCGGGTGGAGACGCCAGAGCATGCATCGATCACAGACGCGGAACGTCAGGGTCGGCAAGGTCGAGATCGGCGGCGACGCGCCCGTCTCCGTCCAGTCGATGACCATCACCGACACGCGCGACGTCGACGCGACCCTGGCCCAGATCTACCAGCTCGCCGCGGAGGGATGTGAGATCGTCCGGCTGGCGGTACCCGATCCCGAGGCCGCCGCCGCGCTGCACGAGATCAAACCCCGCAGCCCGCTGCCCGTCGTCGCCGACATCCACTTCGACCACCGGCTGGCCCTGCTGGCGCTGGAAGCTGGGATCGACAAGCTGCGGATCAACCCCGGCAACATCGGCAGCCGGGAGCGCACGCGCATTGTGGCGCGCGAGGCCCGCGCGCGCGGGGTGCCCATCCGGATCGGCGCCAACATCGGCTCGCTGTCCAAGGCCACGTTGCGGACGTTCGGCCGGCCGTGCGCCGAAGCGCTGGTCGCAAGCGCCCTGGAAGACGTCCGCGTCCTGGAGGATCTCGACTTCCACGACATCGTCATCTCGGTCAAGGCGTCCGAGGCGCCGATGATGATCGCCGCCTACGAGATGATCAGCGGCCAGACGCCGTATCCGCTGCACGTCGGCGTCACGGAAGCTGGCACCGCCTGGGCCGGCGCGCTGAAGTCGGCGGTGGGCATCGGCGCCGTGCTGGCCAGGGGCATCGGGAACACCATTCGCGTGTCGCTGGCGGCGGATCCCGTGGAAGAGGTCCGCGCCGGCTACGAAATCCTCAAGAGCCTGGGCCTGCGCACGCGGGGGGTGCAGTTCGTGGCGTGTCCGTCGTGCGGACGGGCCGAGGTGGACATCATCCAGATCGCGCAGGAGGTCGAGCGCCGCCTGCGGACGATCCCGGCGCCGGTGAAAGTGGCGGTCATGGGGTGCGCGGTGAACGGTCCGGGTGAGGCGCGCATGGCCGACCTGGGCATCGCCTGCGGCCGCGGCATGGGTCTGATCTTCCAGGACGGCAAGATCGTCGCCAGCCTGCCCGAAGACCGGCTGATCGACGCGCTCATGGAGCACGTCTGGAAAGTGGCGCGCGAACGCTATGGGGTGACCGAGGAGCCCGCGAGCGCGCTACCCTCGGTGCCGGCGGGCTCTCCGACGTCATGATCCCGGTCTGGGAGTCCCTGGCGCGCCTCGCGCTGGCCGTCGCACTCGGCGGCCTGATCGGGTTCGAGCGCGAGAGCGTCGACAAGCCTGCCGGGTTCCGCACGAATATCCTGGTGTGCGTGGGGGCGGCCCTGTTCGCGCTGGTCTCCCGCGAAGGGTTCTTTGGCTCCGGCGCCGATCCCTCACGGGTCGCCAGCAGCATCGTCGTGGGCATCGGCTTCCTGGGCGCAGGGACCATCTGGCGCACCGGCGGTGGCGTGCAGGGTCTGACCACGGCCGCGACGCTGTGGAGCGTGGCCGCCATCGGCACGGCGGTCGGCATTGGCTACTACTACGGCGCCATGGGCGCCACCGCCATCGTGATCGGTGTGCTGACGTTGATGAAGAGCCTCGAACGGCGCCTGCCGCGCCGAGGGGGCATCGGCCACTGCTCCGTCCTGATGGCCGACGTCCCGGGGCAGCTCGGCAAGATCGGTACCGCGCTGGGCGGACTCGGCGTGAACATCGACCGCGTGGAATTCACCGGCAAACTCGATGAGAAGGTCATGCTGGATATGACGCTCCGGTTGCCGGCGCGCGTCCCCCGCGGGGACGTCCTGGTCGCTCTCGGAGACATCGAAGGGGTCCACGAAGCGCGCTGGGAGTCCTAGGGCGCCGTGATCCCGCTGCGCGACAGCACGCGCTCGCACTCCTCCCCGATGGTCATGTACGCGATTATCGCGGCCTGCGTCGGCGTCTACCTGTATACCACCGCACTGGGCAGCGAATCGGCCCAGGCCGAATTCTTCGCCACCTACGGAGCCATCCCGGCCAAGGTCACGGCTGACCTCTGGCCCGAGGGCGCGCGGGGGCTGGTCACATCCATGTTCCTGCACGGCTCCTGGCTGCACCTGGGCGGGAACATGCTCTACCTGTGGGTCTTCGGGGACAACATCGAAGACGCGATGGGCCACGGCCGGTTCCTGGTGTTCTACCTGCTCACCGGCGTGGGGGCGGCCCTGGCGCACGTGCTCACCCAGCCGACGTCGCCCGTCCCCCTGGTCGGGGCCAGCGGGGCGATCGCCGCGGTGCTGGGCGCGTACCTGGTCCTGTACCCGCGCGCGTCGATCCTCTCGCTGGTGTTCCTGGGGTACTTCGCGCGGGTGATGGAGTTGCCCGCCGTGCTGGTGCTTTCGCTGTGGTTCCTGATCCAGGTGGTGCAGGGTCTCGGGGCACTGGCGATCCCCGACGTGACCACCGTGGCCTGGTGGGCGCACATCGGCGGGTTCGTGGCCGGCGTGGTGCTGGTGTTCGTCTTCGCTCGTCGGCGGCGTCCCGTCTTCTACGCCTGATCCCCGTCGGAGTTGCGCCTTCTCTCGCCTGGCCGGTTTTGCTATAGTGTGGCGGTGGCCCGCAAAGCCGTCGAAGGGAGGGAAGGCATGCGGAACATCACCGTCGATGTTCTGGCCCAGGCGCCGGTGTCCCAGCACGAGGTGGAGATCGTCGAGCGGAAAGGGGTCGGGCACCCGGACTCGATCTGCGACGCGATCATGGAGCAGGTCTCCATCAAGCTGAGCCAGGAGTACCGGAAGCAGTTCCACCGCATCCTGCACCACAACATCGACAAGGCCTTCCTCGTTGCCGGTCAGGCCCAGGTGCAGCTGGGGGGTGGCAGGGTGACCGAGCCGATGCGGCTCATCTTCGGCGACCGGGCGACGGCTGAGTACGGAGGCCACCACATCCCCATTGACCGCATCGCCATCGACACGGCCAAGGAGTGGATCCGCAACAATCTGCGTTTCGTCGACCCCGAGGTCCATGTCACGTACGACGTGCAGATCAAGCCTGGCGCCGAGGAATTGCGGACGAGCGTCGAAGGAGAAACGCCCCTGGCCAACGACACGTCGGCGGCCGTGGGCTACGCGCCGCTGACGCCCACCGAGCAGGTGGTCCTGGACGTCGAACAGGAGCTCAACTCGCGCGAGTTCAAGAACGTGTTCCCGGAGGTGGGGGAAGACATCAAAGTCATGGGCTTCCGCCGGGGCGACGAACTGCACCTCACGACCGCCGTCGCCTTCGTCGACCGCTTCATTGATAGCGAGGGCACGTACTTTCGTCGGAAGGCCGCCCTCGAAGATGCGATGAGGGACTTTCTCCGCCTGCGGAGGGGGTTCGCGAAGACTCACGTCTACCTCAACACGCTCGACCGGCCCGGCCGTGGGCTCGGCGGGATGTACCTCTCGGTCACGGGTACCTCGGCCGAGGGCGGTGACTCGGGCCAGGTCGGCCGTGGGAACAAGGTCAACGGCGTTATCGCCCTGAACCGGCCCATGGGGACCGAAGCCGCCGCAGGGAAGAACCCGGTGTCGCATGTCGGCAAGATCTACACCATCCTGACGCATAAAGCGGCCAACAGGATCTATCACGAGGTGCCCGGGATCCTGGAGGTCTACGTGTGGATGCTCAGTCAGATCGGCAAACCGATCGACCAGCCCAAGGTCACGGCCGCGCAGGTCATGTTGAAGCGCCACGCCCGCCGCAGCATCGTCGAGCGGCGCGCGCGGGAGATCCTCGACGACGAACTGATCAATATCAAGCAGCTGGTGGAGGACCTGGCCGACGGCCGCTATCGAGTCTGCTGAGCGGCGGCACCCCGGGCGCTGGGCCGCGATGCTGGCCGGCGCGGTCGCGGCTGCGCTGTTGGCGTCCGGCTGCAGCGTCGGCGTGCGGCGACAGGCCGCGCCGGTTGGTGTCGGACTCCTGACCGTCGCCGAGGTGGCCAGGGCCACCGATCGCGCCGCCCTGAGTCCCCTGGCCTGGTCGCCCGACGGTCGCCGCTACGCCTACGGCGCCCGCGACGGGGTCTGGATTCACCAGATCAGCGACCGCGCGGGGACCAGGATCGCCATCGGGGAGGTCGTGACCGCCGTCGCCTGGTCTCCTGTGGCCGATGCCCTGGCGTTTGTTGACCGGGGACTCCTCTGGGTCCTCCGCCCCGACGGGAAAGGGCAGCGCCGCATTCCGCTTCGTGGGATCGCCTCGCGGCCGGCCTGGGCCCCGGGAGGAGACCGGCTCGCCGTCGTGGTGCAGCCCGCGCCGGCGTCGGGGGCCGCCGCGGGCAGCCAGCTCTGGTGGACTGGCCCGGACGGCGGGATCGTCCGCCAGATCCAGTGGTACCCGGCGAAGCGGATCGCCGCGCTGGCCTGGTTCCCCGACACGCTGTACCTGTTCGTGGGCCTGGCAGTCCCCGGCGAGGAAGCCACCAGCGAGTGGTGGCGCGTTCGCATCGCCTATCCAGACTTTCGGATGCTGAACCGCCCACCGCAACCCGCCCTGGATCCGGTCCTGTCGCCCGATGGCGAATGGATCGCCTTCGTCGGGATGGAGGCCGGACGGGAACGCGCCTACGCCGCCCGGACCGATGGCAGCGCGCTGCACCCGCTCTCGCCTCCCGCGCGCCGCATCACCGGGTTGGCCTGGTCGCGGCACGGCGACAAGGTGGCGTATGCCGTGGTGCTGGACGAGGCCGGGGCGGAGATTCACGTGGTGGCCGTATCAGGCGCGCCCGACCGGGTGGTGGCGAGCACGCGTCTGGAGTTCCCCGATCCGAGCGCGGCGCTGTCGCTCGCCTGGGCGCCCGACGACGGGCATCTGGCCTTCGGAACCAATACCGGCTCGTTTGCCGGGCCGATCTGGCTGGTGCGTTTCGAGCGGTTCTAAGCGGAGCAGATGATCACGCGCGACCCCGCACATCCCCGCGGCGCAATGCGGGATTGACAGGCCTGTCGCGGGGTCAGAATAATTAAGGGCGTCTGCCACACTGAGCCTGGGCAGGCGGGCACGCTGGAGGAGGGGCCATGCCCATTTACGAATACCGGTGCACGCAGTGCCATCACCAGTTCGAATGCACTCAGCCGGTGGGCGCTCCCGCACCCGCGTGTCCTCAGTGCGGCCGGTCACCCAGGAGAGTCTACACCTCCGTCGGGTTGATCTTCAAAGGGAGCGGGTTCCACACCACCGACTACCGGAAACCCGCATCGTCCGACGGCGCCAGTCCCGAGGGCGCCAAGCCGGACGCCTCCAAGCCCGACGCCTCCAAGTCCGACGCCGCCACGACGGCCGGTTCCTCGTCGCCCACCTCCGGGTCGTCGGCCAAGACGTCTTAACGCGTCTTCGACCGGCGCGCGTGTACCCGACCGTCTGCCGTCGGCTGTGCGCCGCGGTGGTGATGTCGGCCGCCGTGGCGTTGACCGGCCTGTCCGCCCAGGCGGCCCCTCCCGAGATCCTCGCGGTGCCGAAAATCGGATTCTCCGGGCGCGTCCGCATCGGTGCATGGACGCCCGTGTGGGTCGATTTGACGGCCCCGGTCGGCGGGGTTGACGGCGTCTTGACCATCGATGCGTCCTCGCCGACCGGGGCACCCACGGTCCAGTACGCCACGCCGGTGCGCGCCGCCGCCGGCGCCCGCGCCCGCATCTTCCTGCCTGCGGTGTTCCACGATGCGCGGTCCCCCGGGCTGGTCCATCTCGACGACGCGCGCGGGCGCCTCGCCGCGGTTCCGCTGCCCCGACTGCGGCCGGTCGATGAGATCATCGTGGCGCTGGCGGGCGAGCCGCTCGGGTTGGAGTCGGTGCTGGGCGGTGTGGAGCGGACCGAACTGGCCTACATCGCGCCCGAGGAGATCCCGTCGGTCTGGCAGGCGCTCGAGGGTGTGCGCCTGATGATCGTTCGCGATCTGGACGACCGTCGGATGGATGAGGCGCAGCGCCAGGCGATCCGGCGCTGGGTATGGACCGGCGGCCGCCTCCTGGCGATGCCCTCCGGCGACGATCTGCGCCACCTGCAGGGCCCCACGCTGGCCCCGCTGCTTCCTGCCACGGTCGCGCCCCGACGGTCGCCTACACCCGAAGGATCGGTGGCGGTCATTACCCCGCGTCCTGGTAGCGAGGTGCGCGAAGCGGCCGGCCGGCGCTCGGTCTCCTGGCGCCACGGCCGGGGCCGGGTGACGCTCTGGGAGCGGGATGGCGCGGATCTTGCACGCCGCGCGTCCGCCGAGGCCCGGGCCGCCTGGGACGCTGTCCTGCAAGACGGAGTGCCGCCCCCCCCGCCGGATCTTGAGGCGACGCTGCCTCCGCTGCGACCGGTGCCGGCGCGGACGCAGGCGATGGTGGGCCTGATGGCCGTGCTGTACATCCTCGCCGTCCGGCGGCTGAGCCGCCTGGCAGCGACGTTCCGTCCAGCCGTTGTGATCGTCGTCGCGCTGGCGGTGGTACTGGCCAGCGTCGCTGCCGCAAGGGTCGCCGCGCTGGCCAGCCGCGAGGCCTCCGGACTGGTGGCGTCCATCGTCGTGGAGTCGATTCCAGGGACGGGTCACGCCCGGGTGGCCCTGCTCGGGCGGACCGCCACACCGCAGGGCACGGCGTTCGAACTCCGGGTGCAGAATGAGGTGCTGCTC
>JACQHU010000044.1 GCA_016198805.1 Armatimonadota bacterium | reverse complement strand
GAGGGCGTCCCGATCTGGCGCAGGCAGCCCTGGTCCGCGTTCGGACGCCCACGCTCCTGATCGTCGGCGGGAACGACGTTCCTGTTATCGGCCTGAACCGGGAGGCGCTGGAGCAACTCCAGGTGGACAAGGAACTGGCGATCGTCCCGGGCGCCTCGCATCTCTTCGAGGAACCCGGCGCCCTTGAGGAGGTCGCGCGCCTGGCCACCGCCTGGTTCAGACGCTACCTGATTCGGCGGTAGACGCGGGCGAAGAGGCGCCGGGCTGGCGCTGCGCCCTGTCAGGCCTACCGCACGAGGCGCCTGAGCGCGGCCAGCAGTTCCGCCGCGAGTTTCGCCTTCGGCACCCACGCGTCCGCGGTCAGCCCGGTGATGGCCTCCTCGTACTCGCGTCCTTCGTCGAAGACCGTCACGATCAGGCGGAGGTGTGGACAGCGCGTCCGGATCTCCCGCAGGACGGCGCGGTCCGCGCCCAGGCAGGCCCGGAGGTCCGCCACCAGGATGTCGCATTCGCCCAGGAGCTGCACCAGTTCCGGCAGCGACCGGGCGTGCCGGACGATGATCATGTCCGGCACGTCGTCCATCAGTGAGGCGATCGCCGTGTGGATCTCCGGCGAGGGGTCGACGACGGCGATGCGCAGCGGTGCAGGCATCGAGGCTCCTTGCCCTTCAGCCTAGGGAGAAGGCCACCCGGCGGGAATCGGGTTCCCGCCCGATTTTTCCCCGGCCGGGATCCCTGTCGGTCGCGCCGGCCGGGGCGGCCTCACTTGACGATCAGGGCTGTCACCATGCCGTGCATCCCGTGGTCGCTCTCGGCGTGGTTCAGGATGTGGCAGTGAAAGGCCCACACGCCGGCCTCCGTCGCTTGGACCAGCACGTCCAGGCGCTCGCCCGGCGCGATGTTGAGCGTATCCACCAGGTACGGCTGCGGGGTCGGATACCCGTCCTTGGCGATGACCTTCATCGGCATCCCGTGGAGGTGCATGGGGTGGATCAGCAGCCCTTCATTCATGAACCGGATCCGGACCCACTCGCCCTTCTTCGCCGCGAGGGGCTCGGTGGCCGGGAAGCCCTTGCCGTTGATCGTGTAGCCGAGCGGCCCGTCGTTGAGGATCATCACCAGGTCCTGGCTGACCCTGGGTTCCGCGCTTCTGGATTTCGGCTCGATGATGAACGCGCCCAGCAGCCCCATGGGGACCTGGCGGTGGGCCGCGTGGTGCGAGTGGTACATATGCGACCCGGGGTTGCGCGCGGTGAACTCGTAGGTGAACCCCGCCCCGGGCTTGACAGGCGGCTGCGTGATGTAGGGTACGCCGTCCATGGCGTTCGGCAGCACGACCCCGTGGAAGTGGATCGACGTACTTTCCTTCAGGTCGTTCTTGAGCACGACGCGGACGCGGTCCCCCTCGGTCACCCGGATGGTCGGCCCGGGGACCACCCCGTTGTACGTCATCGCGGTCCGCCTGACCCCTGGCGAGACTTCCCATTCGACTTCTTTCGCCGTCAGGCGGAACACTTTCACGCCGGCGACGACGTCAGGCGCCAGCGGCTGGGCGCCCTTGCCCTCGGTCCTGGCCGGGAAGGCCTTGACCCCGGCCTCGTGGGCTTCGTCCATCTCCTGAGCCCGCTCTTCCGGGGACGGCGTGGCCTTCGCCGCCGGAACCGGTGCGGGCGTGGGCGCGGCCGCCCGGCTTCCGCAGGCCGCGGTGACCAGCGCGGCGGCGAGCAGGAGAGCCATCAGTCCAAACCGTTGGTTACGCATTTGTCGCACCCCCTGGGGTGGAGCGGTGATCGCCACCGATGCTACCCGCCGGGCGGCCCGCCCTCCATCCGGCGGCGTGCCGATTCCTGGCCGCGGGGCATTGATTCCGCATCGGGTTCAGACCCGATGCGCATTCAGCCTGACGCCGGATGGCCCCGGCGCACCGGGCGCTCTAGACTGCGACGTAAGGGGGTGGAGGAGGACCGACTGATGTTCGTGCGGGACTGCATGACGCCGAACCCCACCACGATCGAGCCAGAGGCGCATCTGGACGACGCCCTGGGGATCATGCGTGCCCTGAAGGTACGGCATCTGCCCGTTCTCCAGGGCCTCAGGCTGGTGGGGATCCTGACCTGGACCGACCTCATGCGCGCCGCGCCGTCGTCCGCCGCGCCTCTCCAGGCCGCCGAGACCCCCTCGCTGCTCAGGCGGATGCGGGTCAAGGAGGTCATGACTCCTGACCCGATCACTGTCTCCCCCGACGAGCCGGTGGAGGTGGCCGCCTG
>JACQHU010000004.1 GCA_016198805.1 Armatimonadota bacterium | reverse complement strand
GGGATTGGCGACTCCCCGCCCCGCCAGATCTGGCGCAGATCCGTGGGCAGCCTGTGCCATGGCGAAATGGTCTCCCACATTCAGCGACGGCGCCAGACCCAGACCGCCTATCAGGCCCGCCGCCTCGTCAGAGAGGATGTCACCGAACAGATTGGTCGTCACGACAACATCGAAGAGCTGCGGCGATCGTATCAGGTGCATCGCAAACGCATCGACGTGATAGTCGTTGAGTTGGACGTCGGGGTGCGCCGTTTGCGCCTTCCGGCACTCCTCGAGGAACATCCCGCAGCCGTGTCGGAAGATGTTCGCTTTGTGCACCGCCGTCACGAGCCGTTTGCGCCGGCGACTTGCCAGGCCGAACGCATACTCGGCGATTCGCCGACAGGCCCGCCGGTTCGTCACCCGCACCGAGACGACGGTGTCGGCGTTGGGGCGAAACTCTCCGTTTCCGTCGAGCACGTTTCGATCTGAATAGAAGCCCTCCGTGTTTTCTCGAACAATCACGAGGTCGATGTCGGGTCTAAGGCTCTCCACGCCCGGCCGACTCGCAATGGGACGAACATTGGCGTAGAGGTCGAAGTGTTTGCGGAGAAAGCCGCTGGGGTTGATCATGGACTCCGATGTGTACAGATGGGTGGTCACCGGCCCCAGAACCCAGGCATCCAGGCGCTCCAGCGCCCGGACCGTGCCGTCCGGAAGAGTGGTCCCGAGACGGTCATGGGCCGCCAGGCCGACCGGGAGTTGCTCGAACGCAAGGGACACGCCACATGCGCGGCTCGCCTCGTTCAGGACATCGACCGCTATCGGTACGATCTCGGGACCGATGTGATCACCCTCGAGGACGCCGATCCGGTAGTGGCCCACGACGAGCCTTCCCTTCCTTTCTTGGACTCGCAGAACCTCTCGCCACCAGGCGGGGTTCGGCTTGGGAGGGAACTAGGCTGGAGGCGACCACCCGCATTCGCCCTCGGACCAGTCTTCCGACGCACGGTGTTGCCCACGCGAACGACCGGGGCCATGCCGCCGCCGCCCAGCGGCTCCCCCTGATCAACGATCACGCCGTCCGAGCCACCTCCTCAGGATGCCAGGGGCCTGGCCGCAATCGAGAAGCGCGGCCCACCGCTAGAGCGAGCTGGCGCGCTTACCTCTTGTGCTCGCGTTCGTACTTCGAGATCTTCTCGATCCGCGGAATGTGCCTTCCGCCTTCGAACGGCGTCGACAGGAAGGTCCGGACGATCTCCTTGGCCACCTCGGAGCCCACGATCCGCGCGCCCAGCGCGATCATGTTCGCGTCGTTGTGAAACCGGGCCAGGCGCGCGGTCGTGACGTCGTGGACTACGGCGCAGCGAATCCCGAGGACCTTGTTGGCCGCCATCGACTCCCCGTTGCCGGTGCCGCCGAAGATGATGCCACGGCCGGCCTCGCCGCGGGCGACGGCTTCTGCCACCGCGATGCAGTAGTCGGGATAGTCGACGGGCTCGGGAGTGTTGGTGCCGAAGTCGCGCACTTCGTGCCCCAGTTCCAGGAGCAGCCGCGAGATCTCCGCCTTCAGGAGCACGCCCGCGTGATCTCCTCCGATGGCGATCCGCATTGCCCTCACCTCGCAGCCATTACGGGCTGCCGATCTTTCGCCCGCCGTTCAGGATGAGATCGACCTTGTCCCCCACGATGAAGACCACGTGCTGCGCGGTCGGCGCGGGCTTCGCCCCGGGGGCCCAGGTGGCCACCAGCGGCGTCCCGGCGTCGCGCATCAGCGCCAGCGCCACGGGATGGCGCGGGATCTGGGCCGGGCCCGGGAGCCCCTCGGCCTGGTCGCGTGAAACGGCGAACGTCACCAGGTGCTCGGGGCCGGCGCCGGTGACCCGGTGCAGGCGCTCCACCGCCTCGGCGTTGCGGGCCGCGCAGCCGACGTAGTACCCGTCTTCGGTCGGAAAGACCACCAGGCCCCCGGACCGCAGGACCTCCACCGCCTTGCGCGGGGCCGCCGTCTCTGTGGGGTGGACACGAATCATGGAAACCGGCCGCGGCTGACGGTCCACCGCGGTCTCAAACGAGAGGTGATAGTAACTCACCCGTGCCCTCCGAACCTTCCTGGCCGTCCCGGCGGGCGCTGACCACCCGTTCCCAGCCGAGGGTGTCGCTCTGCGTCTGCACCGTGCGGTAGCCGGGTGTCTGCCTCAACAGTTCGACCACCCGCGCCGCCTGGCCTGCCGCCACCTCCACCACGAGCCAGCCGCCGGGTTTCAGCGCGCGCAGGGCCGTTCCGACCAGCCGGCGGTGCAGACTCTCGGGGCCGCCGGGGGCCACCACAGCCACCCGCGGCTCGAAGTCGCGGATCTCTGCGGGCAGGGCGTCGGCCTCCTCGGGCGCCACGTACGGCGGGTTGCACGCCACCACGTCGGCGCGTACCGCGGCGGCGATGACCGGCTCCAGCAGGTCGCCTTCCAGGAACTGCACCCGGCTGGCGACGTCGTGGCGGGCGGCGTTGGCCCGCGCCACCTCCAGCGCCTCCGGGGAGATATCGGTCGCCACCAGGACCGCGTCCGGGCGCAGCACCGCCAGGCTGATCGCGATGGCGCCGCTCCCCGTCCCCACATCCACGACGACCGGCGCCGGCGTCTGCGCAGTCAGGCGGAGCACGGTTTCCACCAGCACCTCGGTCTCCGGCCGCGGGATCAGCACCCGCTCGTCCACGGCGAACTCCAGGCCCATGAACTCCCGGCGGCCGACGATGTAGGCCACCGGCCGGCCCCGGGCGCGCTCGGCCAGATGAGCCTGGTAGCGGGTCCAGGCGTCCTCCGCGAGCAGCCGGTCCCACGCCAGGTAGAGGCCCGTGCGGGAAACGCCCATGGCATGCCGGAGCAGCACTTCAGCGGTGATGCCCGCCTCGTCGATGCCCAGCGCGGCCAGGTGCTCGCGGCCGGCCTGCCAGGCCTCAGCGACGGTCATACGCGGGTCGTCGGGCAGCGGGAGCACCCGGGCCCCTGGAAGGGCGTCAGGCGCCGGTTACTCGACGGCGGCCAGTTGAGAGGCCTGGTCGGTTGCAATCAAGGCGTCGATGAACTCGTCCAGATCGCCGTCGAGGATCACTTCCAGCCGGTGCAGGCTGAGCCCGACGCGGTGGTCGGTGACGCGGTTCTGGGGGAAGTTGTACGTCCGGATCTTCTCGCTGCGCTCCGCGCTCCCCACCTGCTGCCGGCGCTGCTGGGCGATGGCCTCGGTCTGCTCCCGCTCGGCTCGCTCCAGGAGATGCGCGCGAAGGATGCGCAAGGCCTTCTCGCGGTTCTGGAACTGAGACCGCTCGTCCTGACAGGCCACTACGATCCCGGTCGGCAGGTGCCTGATGCGGACGGCGGTCTCCACCTTGTTGACGTTCTGGCCGCCGGCCCCGCCGGCGCGGTAGGTCTCGACCTCGATCTCATCGGGCCGGATGGCGACGTCCACCTCTTCGGCCTCCGGCAGTACCGCGACCGTCGCGGTCGACGTGTGGATTCGCCCGGAGGCCTCGGTCACGGGCACGCGCTGGACGCGGTGCACCCCGCTCTCGTACTTCAGCCGGCTGTACGCCCCCCGCCCGGCGATGCTGAAGATGACCTCCTTGAACCCGCCGATCCCGGTCGGGCTGGCCGACAGCACCTCCGCCTTCCAGCGGTGGCGCTCGGCGTGGCGCGTGTACATCCGGAACAGGTCATTGGCAAACAGCCCGGCCTCATCCCCGCCGGCGCCGGCCCGGATCTCCACGATGATGTTCCGGTCGGCAAACGGATCGCGGGGCAGCAGCAGCCGGCGCAGGTCGTCCTCCCACTGCTCCATCTGCTGGCGGAGGCGCACGGCCTCGCTGCGCGCCAGCGCGCGGAGTTCGGGATCGGCCTCGTCACGGGCGAGCTGGTCGGCCTCCGCCGCCTGACGCTCGGCGTCGCGGTAGGCGCGGAACTGCGTCGCGATCGCCTCCAGGCCGGCGTGCTCGCGCGCCGTCTGCTGGTAGCGGGCCTGGTCCGCAAAGATCGACGGATCCGCCAATGCGGCCGCCAGGGCCTCATAGCGGGCCTCCATCGCCTCCAGTCGCTCCCGGAGCTTCGCATCCATCGAACTCACCGCTTCGATTATAGCATCGGCGCTCAGCGCGGCCCGGCAGGTCGGCCCGGCACCTCGTGACAGCGGAGGCAGCGGGCCTCGTACGCCTCCCGCGCGCCGACGAAAATGACGGGGTCGGTATAGTGCGCCGGCCGGCCATTCACCAGCCGCTGGGTGCGGCTCGCCGGCGCGCCGCACTTCATGCAGATCGCCTGCAGCTTCGTGACGTCTTCGGCGATGGCCATCAACTGCGGCATCGGCCCGAACGGCTCGCCCCTGAAGTCGGTGTCGAGCCCGCAGAGGATCACCCGCACGCCGCGGTGCACCAGCGCCTCCGCCGCCTGGCAGATGGTGGGGTCGAGAAACTGCACTTCGTCGACGGCGACGACGTCGGTGTCGGCCCCCACCCTGGCCAGGATGTCCGCGCTGCCTGTGACCGGCACGGCCTCGATGCGGGCGCCGTTATGCGAGGTGATGGCCTCGGCGGCGTACCGGTTGTCCAACGCGTGTTTGAAGACCTGCACCCGCTGGCGCGCGATCTGCGAACGGCGGACGCGGCGGATCAGTTCCTCGGTCTTGCCGCTGAACATGCTCCCGCAGATGACCTCGATCCCACCTGGCCGGTCCATGGCTCCCCCTGGCTGCGTGCTACGCGGCGCTCCTGCGGCGGATGCGCGTCAGGCGATTGCGCCAGGCGCTGCGCAGGCCCGGGACCGCCAGCAGCAGGACGGCGAGGATGATCGGGCCGATCCCCAGCGCCCACAACGCGACGCGCAGCGCCAGCCTGGTGCGGGCGGCGCGGCGCTGGACCGTCTCCGCCGCCCGCTGCCCGGCCTCCGCGGCCCGCAGCGCGGTGTCGATCTCGAACCGGCGCAGCGCGTCGGTCGCCCTCAACGCTTCGACGTACGCCTCGGCCCCGCCGGGCTGCAGGAGCAGCCCGCCCGGCGACCGCGTCAGCGTATGCCGGTATCCGAACTCGGCCGCGCGCCGGTAGCGCGCGAACTCGGCCTCCGACAGCGGCGGCGCCGCCGCGCGGGCGACCCGCGCCCTCCAGCGACGGTCGGCGTCGTCCATCGTGATCCCGAAGCGCCGCTGGAAGATCTGGGAGAAATCGTACCACCGGGGTCCGACCTCGCGGGCAAATGCCGCGACCGCGGGCAGGCCGTGCTCTTCGGCCAGGAAGGCCAGGAACGAGACACTCTGCGCGTGCGCGCCCGGCAGGGCCCGGCTGAAATCCAGTTGATGGACGATCTCAATCACCGGCGGCAGCCCGCCGTGGTCGAGGTAAATCCGCGCATGCGCGTGGCTGTCGACGCCCGCCAGGCGGTCGGCGATCGCGTCCCCGAGCCCCCACGTGAAGAGGGGGAGCGCGCGCGCCATGGCCTGGAGGACCACGACGCGGGCGACCTGATACGGCGAGATGGCTCCTGGGTCACCGCCGTAGACGGTTCCCCAGCCGTGGACCAGACCGTCGCGGAGTTCGGCGAACAACCACCAGTCTCGCCGGAACCGTTCCGCCGAGGGGTACAGCGGATAGACAAGCCGGCCGGGCAACACGAAATCGCCGTCCCGGGCGATCGCCGCCAGCAGCGCATCGAGCCGTTCGGCCACGACTCGCGCGTCGCGCGCGCCAGGCGATCCGGCGAGCGCGTAGACGACCGCCAGGGAAGACGGCGTCGCCTCCCAGCCGGGCACCTCGACCGATCCGACATCCGCCGGCGCAGGGCCGGAGGTCGCTGGCGCGTCCTGGGCGTTTGATAGGGCGACGAGGGCGACGGCGATCATGAAGACGACGACGGCGAGGGAGCCGCCGCCGGGGAACGGGGCGAGCGGCCATTCGTGACCGGCCCGCCCCGCGGTGCCCACCCGCGCACCGCTCATGTCGGGTCGGGAAGGGGGACTAGACCTTCAGGCCGTACTTCTTGGCGAACTTCTGCACGCGGCCTTCGGCGTCCACAAACTTGCGCTGTCCGGTGTAGAAGGGATGGCACTTGGAGCAGATCTCCACACGGATCACCTTCTTGGTCGATCCGGTGACGAAGGTCTCGCCGCACGCGCACGTGACGCGGGCCTGATGATACTCCGGGTGAACGCCTTGCTTCATGGACCGGCTCCTGATTCGAGAGGGGAGATGACAACACGCGGGATTATAGCAGACCAGGGGGGCAGCGTCGAGAGCAGGACGACGACGGCGGCGTCAGCGCAGGTACTGCAGCGGGTTGACCGCCCGGCCGCTGACCCGGACTTCGAAGTGCACGTGCGCGCCGGTGCAGGCCCCAGTGCATCCGACCAGGGCGATCACCTGGCCCTTCTTGACGGGCTGCCCGGTCTTCACCAGCAGTTTCGAGGCGTGTCCATAGACCGACACGACCCCACCGCCGTGGTCGATGTAGACCACGCGCCCGTAGCCGCCCTTCCAGCCAGCGAAGTCCACGACGCCGTCCCGCGCGGCATAGATCGGCGTGCCGCGCGGCGCGGCGAGATCGATGCCCTCGTGGTGCCGTCGGTACCGCCGCCAGCCGAAGCGCGACGTGATCACGCCCTGGGTCGGCCAGATCAGCGCGCCGCCCGCCCGCAGCGCCGCCACGTCGGCTTCCGGAGATTCGGGACGGGCCTGGCGCTGGCGCGGCACCGCTGCCTGCCCGACCTGCCGGTGCCTGGGGAGCGCGCGGCCCGAGACGACGAGCCGCTGCCCGGGCATGAGCCGGTCGTCGGACAGGTTGTTCACCGCCATCAAGGTCTCAACGGTCGTCCCGTACTGGCTGGCGATGGTCCACAACGACTGCCCAGACTGGACGACGTGCACCGCGGTCGCAGGCGCCGTGGCCCGCGCCGGCGCGGCAGGCGACGCCGAGGCGGCGCCGCCGGACGGCACGACCAGCCGCTTGCCAACAGGAAGCACCGCCTGAGGTGCGAGCCCGTTGGCGCTGGCCAGCGCCTCGACAGAGACGCCGTATCTCTGGGAGATGGTCCAGAGGCTGTCGCCGCCCTGAACACTATGGGTGCGCGGGGGCACAGGCGCGGCCGCGGAGGCGGGGGGCACAGAGGCTGCGACCGCCGCAGGCGATTGGGGCGCCGCTGCCGGCTGGGTTTTCTGGCGTAAAGTCCGGACTGCCCGGGCGGCGGGCTGGAACTCAGCCACCTGCAGCAGCACGCGCTCCGTCGCCGGCGAAACCTCCGGCACAGACCGGCGCGTCGATGACTGGACCGGCGTACCCAGACTGGGCACGACCAGCACGAACGCACCGAGCAGGCCGAAGAGGGAGACCTCCCTGCGCAAGCCAACCTCCAGACTGCGGAATGCCGGACCGGCTGCCGGCGTCAGACTTGCTTATAGGGTCACCGAAACGCCTGGGCACACGCGGGCCGTGTGCGCCGTGGCTCTGCGTAAATTACCGGCGTCCAGAATGCGATGGAACGGTTACGCGGTTCGACGCCTGCCCGCGAAATCCTGCCTCATGGATATTCCCGAAAGTGGACCGGGAGGCCGCAGGTTAGGCGCCGTTCTCCTCGGAGCTCTTGACGATCGACCGCAGGAAGGCCACGTTGTTGGCCGTCTTGCGCAGCCGGTCCAGGATGAGTTCGGTCATCGCCACCGTGTCGAGCTGCTCCAGGCTCTTGCGCAGGACCCAGACCTTCCGGAGTTCCTCGTCGGTGAGCAGCAGCTCCTCGCGCCGCGTGCCCGACATCTTGATATCGATGGCCGGGAACGTGCGGCGCTCCTGGAGCTTGCGGTTGAGGTGCAGCTCCATATTGCCGGTGCCCTTGAACTCCTCGTAGATGACGTCGTCCATGCGGCTGCCGGTGTCGATCAGCGCGGTAG
>JACQHU010000048.1 GCA_016198805.1 Armatimonadota bacterium | reverse complement strand
GGTCCGTCGCCGAGCCGGCGCAGACGCGCCTGTTCTTGAGGAACAGCGCCGGGAGGAATTCCCTTGAGGGCTGAGAATGCACTGCAGCGTGTAGTCGCCCATGGGTGAGGCCTCCACCTTTCGTCCTCAGGCCTTGCTCGACGCCTTGCGAACGGGCAGGGGAGAGGCGGTCTCTCTTTTCCAATTCGTGCATATGCACCCAGAGCTGGCCTACGAGGAGCAGGTCTGCACCGCCGAGATCATCGCGAGGCTGCAGACCGCGGGCTGCGCCATCAGGCGGCCCTATGCCGGGATCGACACGTGCTTCCGCGCAGAGCTGGTGAGGGGGCCCGGCCCCAGGATCGGTCTGGTGCTCCTCTGCGATGCGCTGCCGGGGTACGGTCCGAACGGTGCGGTGACGCCGATCCACGCCTGCGGCCACAATGTGATCGCTGCTGCCGTCACCCTGGCAGCCTCCGTGTTGGCGGTCGCCGGTCCGGCCGCCGGGACGGTGGTGGTGATGGGACTGCCCGCGGACGAGATCCACAGCCCGGGCACCAGGCTGCGGGGTGGGGGGAAGACGGTCACCGCTGCCGCCGGTGCGTGGGACGACCTTGACGCGGTCCTCTATGCGCACCCCGAAAACATCGACACCGTGTGGCGCCGGTCCCGCTGGATGCAGCGGTGCCGCCTGGTGCTGACCGGTCCCCGCGCCCTTTTCACTGCGGGTCCTGACCCCGTGGATGCCATGATGCGCGTGCTGACCCTGGCCGCGGAAGCGGGGCAGCGCTACGGGCGGAGCGATGTCCTGGTCGAGGAAGTTTGCCTGACAGGCGACGTGGAGCACGCATCGGGCATCCACGGGCGGGCCCTGATTCTCCTCTTCGCCGATGACGCGGCCGGACTTACTGTCCGGGTCCAGACGCTGGGCGATGCGGTCCGGGGTGGCGCCACAGGCATGGGGTCGGTCGCCGCGTGGGAGGCTGTCGGCCCGGTCTACGAGGGGATCCTCCCAAACAGCGTCCTGGCGGAGGTCGTGACCCGGGCCTTCCGGGCTACAGGGCGCGAGTTCGTCGGCGACCCACCAGTCCTTCCCTTTGCCACCGATTTCGGTAACCTCTCCCGGCGCATCCCGGGTGCCCTTATCGGCACCGGCCGGCGGGGTGGGTGGCGATTTCACACCCTGGAAGGGCACGAGGAGTTCGCATCAGCGGAGGCTGAGGAGGTCATGATGGCCATGGCCTCTGTGCTGGCCCTGGCGGCCGCGGAGCTGATGAGCGATCCCGGGCTGGCGGCCCGTGTACGGGCCGAATTCGAGGAGGCGCGTCGATAGAGGGATGGGTGCACTCCCCACCTCGAGCAGACCCGCCACCGTTGGTCCTGCGCGTCGCCGATGCAGTCCACGTCCTGAGCAGGGGGCACAACACACCTGCCCGTCACGACGGGTCTGACTCCGGCAGGCGCGGGGTACAGCCCACTCGGAACCTGCGTCCACGCCCGTGGACGGGTCGGGAGGCCCGAGTGCGCCGCCTCACGCTTGCGCTGATCGTCTGCCTGAGCCTGGTCTCCGGCGGCTGCCAGATCCTCCGCCGATCCGAGGTCACCCGCCCCACGGCCGGGCAGGTCGCGGGCATGCTCCCCAAAGACGTCACCATCAAGGAAGTCGCCTACGCCGACCTGGACGGCGACGGGCGCGAGGAAGTGCTTGTGGCCGCCGCCCGGGCCGCGCGCGCGCAGCCCATCGCCTTCGTCCTGGCGCCGGACGACCGCGGGCGCTACCGCCCGGTCCTGCAGCGTTTCGTGGCGGGCGACGGATGGCTGCCGGTCCAGACCGGACGCGCGGGCGACAATGCGCCGCTCGTCGCGGTCTTTGCCGCGCGGGGAGGGAGCGCAGGGGCGCTGAGCTACATCGTGGTGCAGCACGCCCAGGGCGGTGTACAGGTGACGCTGGAGCACTCGGCGCTCATTGCCGGCCGCATCCAGTTCGTCCCGGAAGGCCTGCTCGAGACGGCCGGCGACCTCGACCGCCTCTTTCGGTGGAGCGAGGGTAGATGGCAGGCCGAGGATCTCTTCAGCCAGTACCTGCCCCCGCTGCCGCAAGGTGCGGTCACGATTCAGTACACGGTGGACCCGATCCGCGGGCCATTCATCGAGGGGCCCCGCTCGATGCGCCTGCGGGTCGGCCAGCGGATCTTCTTCCGGCGGATGGACCGGGGCGAGCCGTCGCGGATCCTCTTCTCGGGAGGTGCCAGGTCGCTCTCGGTGGGGCCGGACGGGATTGTCTCCCTGCTGCAGCCGGATCAGATCGAAATTACCATCGAAGGCCCGGCGTACAGCGGCAGGACGCTGACGCTCTCGGTTCGGGTCGATCAGTAGGGCCATCCCGTGTGACCCTGCAGGTCGCCGCAGGCCCCGCAGTCAGCCGCCGCTATGAGCGGGGCTCGATCACCCGCTGGTACGGCTCGCTGGCCCAAGGGGATTGCCGGCCGAGCGGCGAAACTGCTGCGCACACCGGATCGTGACCGCAGGCGGCGATGGACGACCTGCCAGCCGGAACACTGACCTTCCTGTTCACAGACATCGAGGGCTCCACGCGCCTGCTCCAGGATCTGGGGAATCAGTACGCGGACCTCCTCGCCGACCACCACCGCTTGCTGCGGACCGCCTTCCAGGAGCGGGGTGGCACAGAGGTGGAGACGCATGGCGACGGTCTCTACTACGCGTTCCCGAGCGCCATGGCGGCCGTGCAGGCCGCCGTGGCGGGCCAGCGCGCGGTACTGGCGCATCCGTGGCCCGAAGGCGCCACGGTCTGGGTCCGGATGGGACTGCACACGGGCGAGCCCACCAGTGGTGAGACTGGCTACGTAGGGATCGATATTCATCGCGCCGCGCGGATCTGCACGGCTGCGTGGGGCGGCCAGATCCTCCTCTCCGGCGCGACACGCGAACTGATTGCACGGGATCTGCCGCCGGGCGTCAGCCTGCGCGACCTGGGCCAGCACCGCCTGAAGGATCTCGCTCAGCCCGAGCGCCTGTTCCAGGTCGTCGCCCCCGATCTGCTCGCCGACTTCCCTCCGCCCAAGACGCTGACCGCGGTCCCCAACAACCTGCCCGCGCAGCTCACCAGCTTCATTGGACGCGAACGGGAGCTCGCCGAGGTCAGGCGCCTGGTGGAGACAACGCGACTGCTCACGCTCACGGGCACGGGAGGATGCGGGAAGACGCGCCTCGCGCTCCAGGTCGCCGCCGAACTGGGTCAGGTCCTTGCGGATGGCGTCTGGTTCGTGGACCTGGCGCCCCTGATGGAACCGGGCCTGGTGCCCGCCACCATCGCAGCGGCCCTTCGGCTGCGCGAGCAGCCCGGCCGACCGCTGCTGCCCACGATCATTGAGCATCTCCAGTTCCGACATGTGCTCCTGGTCCTGGACAACTGCGAGCATCTGGTGGCGACCTGCGCGCAGATCGCCACCGCGCTGTTGCAGGGCTGCCCCCGCGTGCGGATCATGGCCACCAGCCGCGAGCGGCTGGGTGTGGCCGGCGAGACCGTCTGGCGCGTCCCATCGCTCGCCACGCCTGACCTGCGACATCCGCCGATACCGGCGGCGCTTGCCGATGTCGAAGCGGTCCGTCTGTTCGTCGACCGCGCCGCCGCCATCCAGCCAGGCTTCGCCCTGACCGAGCGGAACGCCGAAGCCGTAGCGCGCGTGTGCCACCAGCTCGATGGCATTCCCCTGGCGATCGAACTGGCGGCGGCGCGCGTGGCTGTGTTGCCGCCCGAGCAGATTGCGCGTCGGCTGGACGACCGATTCCGACTGCTGACCGCGGGCAGACGCACGGCCCTTCCCCGGCATCAGACGCTGCGGGCTGCGATGGACTGGAGCTACGACCTGCTCTCGGCACAGGAACGCTCGATGCTGACCCGGCTGTCGGTGTTTGTCGGTGGCTTCACGCTGGAGGCGGCTGAGGCCGTGAGCGCGGGTGAGCAGGCCGATGAGTTCGCCGTCCTCGACCTGCTGACGCAGTTGGTCGACAAGTCTCTGGTCATTGCGGAGGACGACGACGGCGAGGTGCGCTACCGGCTGCTGGAGACGGTGCGGCAGTACGCCCACGACCGCCTGCGCGGCGCGGCAGAGGCCTTAGGAGCCCAGAGACGCCATGCCGCCTTCTATCTCGCGCTGGCGGAGCAGGCCGAGCCGCACGTGATCGGGCCGGAGCAGGCCAGATGGCTGAGCCGCCTGCAGCGGGAGCACGCCAACATGCGGGCGGCGCTGGAATGGTCGCTGGGGCCGGGAGATCTGGGGACCGGCCTTCGCCTCGTCGCCGCCCTGATCAAGTTCTGGGAAGTCCACGGCCACTTCACTGAAGGACGACGGTGGGCCGAAGCGGTTCTGACCCGTCTGCCTGAACGCTCGGGGACCCGGGCCAAAGTGCTCTGCGGCGTGGGCAATCTGGCCTGGCACCAGGCGGACTACGAGGCGGCACGGGCGTCTTTCGAGGAAGGCCTGACCCTGGCCCGGGAGCTGGGTGACAAGCGCAGAGCCGCCGCCGCGCTCATCGGTCTGGGTCTGGTTGCCTGGAATCAGGGCGAGTACGCTCGCGCGCGCTCACTCTACGAGGACAGCCTGGTCCTCTTTCGGGAACTGGAGGACCGGCGGGGCATCGCGGTCGCGCTCAACAACCTGGGTATCGTCGCGCGGGCGCTGGGCGACTACGCCGCAGCGCGCGCGTTCCTCCAGGAGAGCCTGAAGATCCGGCGTCAATCCGGAGATCGCCTGGGTGCGTCTTCCACACTCCATAACCTGGGTTTGATTGCGTGGAATCAGGGCGATCTTGAGGCATCGCGCGCGCTGTACCAGGACAGCCTTGCGATCGCGAGGGAGTTGGGGCACCGGCAAGGCATGGCGGCCGCGCTCAACGGGCTGGGGACCGTGGCGCGCACCCTTGGCGATGCGGGCGCGGCCTGTGCGCATTATGCCGAGAGTCTGCTCATCTTCAGGGATCTCGGCGACAAGTGGGGCGTCGCGGACGTGCTCGAGGGCTTCGGGTGTGTGGCCGCCGCGCAGGGGGATTTCATGCGGGCGGCCCGCATCTTCGGGGCCGCCGAGGTGCTGCGCGAAGCCATCCACGCCCCGCTGCCACCTCCGGACCGCGCAGACTACGAACGTCATATCGCCATTGTGCGGGCGGGACTGGGCGCAGACGCCTG
>JACQHU010000050.1 GCA_016198805.1 Armatimonadota bacterium | reverse complement strand
GGCATCACGATCACAGTTGGCCAGGTCGGGCAGGTGGCGCTGGGCGGCGTCATGGCAGGCCTGCTCCAGGAAGCGGCGCTCGATGCGGGCAAGCCGGCCCTGACGGTGGAGCTGTCAGGGGGGTACTACTGGGAAGAGTCGTCCGTTCGGGCCGGGGTCACGGGCGTCCTGAACGTCATGAAGTTCCTCCAGATGCTGGATGGATCACCCGAACCCCAGACCGAGGTCCTGGTGATTCCCGGCCGGCTGACGAACCGGCAGCACCTCACGTGCGAGCGGGGTGGGCTCATCAGGCCCCTCAAGCCTCTCGGCGCCAGGGTCCGGCCCGGGGATCCGCTGGTTGCCATCTACGACCTGTTCGGCAATGAACTGGAGATCATCACCAGCCCGATCGAGGGCTGGGTCATCACGTATCCTCTGACGAGGAACAGGACCGCCGTCAGCGGCGATACCGTGGTCTTCGTGTTCGGTCCCTAACACATTCGGTCCCCGGACCGGCCCCGGCGTCGCCGGCGTCCCCCCCGCCTTGACGGCGTTCCCCAGGAGGACTATGCTGGCTGTATACCCCCTCCCTGGGGGGTGGGGGTCCCAGAAGCGGGGGATGCGGCCATGGAAGCGATGGGACCTGTCGCGCGACACGGGTCGGCAGAAAAGCGCCAGAAGATCGTGACTCGCCTGCGCAGCGTCGCGGGCCATGTCCGCGGCGTGGAGCGAATGGTGGAAGACGGGACCTACTGCGTCGACATCATGCGGCAGATCCTGGCCGTCCAGCGGGCCCTCGACCGCATCAACGCCATGGTGCTGGAAGATCACCTCGAGCACTGCGCGTCCACGGCGATCCGCTCCAACGACCCCAAGGAGCGCGAGCGGACCATCGCCGAGTTGCTGGAAGTCTTTGAGATGTCGAGCAAGTTATAGCCACTGGGAGCGTACGCATGCCAGCGACGACGGACCTGAAATCGACGGACGTGAAGCGCATCGACCTGCCCGTGGAGGGTATGTCCTGCGCTTCGTGCGTAGCCCGAGTGGAGGAAGGTCTCCGCAAGACCCCGGGCGTGGCGACCGCGCAGGTCAATTTTGCCTCGGAGCGGGCCTCGGTGGCCTTCGACGCCCGGAAGATCAGTGTGGAGGACCTGGTGGCCGCCGTGCACGGGGCGGGATATTCCGTGCCCCGGGAGCGGCTGGTCATCCCGATCCAGGGGATGTCGTGCGCGTCCTGCGTCGAGAAGGTCGAAGGCGCTCTGCGGCACACCGAGGGCGTGCTGCAGGCCTCAGTGAACCTGGCGCGCGAGCGGGCTACCGTGGAGTACATCGCAGGTGTGGCGTCGCCCGAGGCGCTGCGTCGGGCGATCCGGGACGCCGGCTACGAACCCCTGTCCGCGGAGGAAGGCACGGTCGACCGGGAGGCCGAGCGGCGCGCGCGCGAACTACAGCACCTGCGCACCAGGCTGGTCGGCGCGGCCCTGCTCAGCGTGCCCATCCTCTGGGGCAGCCTGCCGCACATGGGCGTCGACATCTGGACGCCGGAGATCCTCCATGCATGGGTCGCGCAGTTCCTGCTGGCGACACCGGTGCAGTTCTGGGCCGGCTGGCGGTTCTACCGCGGTCTGTGGTCGGCGCTCCGGCACGGCGCGGCCGACATGAACACGCTGATCGCCGTCGGCACCTCGGCCGCCTACCTGTACAGCGCCGTCGCCACATTCTTCCCGCAGGCCTTCACCGGCAGCGGCCTGCAGCCCACGGTCTACTACGAGACCGCATCGATCATCATCGCGTTCATTCTCCTGGGACGCTACCTGGAGGCGCAGGCGAAGGGCCGCACCAGTGAGGCGATCCGTCGCCTGGTCGGCCTGCAGGCGAAGACGGCCCGCGTCGTCCGGGACGGCGTCGAGGTGGACGTACCGGTGGAGGAGGTCGGCGTCGGCGACGTCGTGGTGCTGCGTCCCGGGGAGAAGATCCCGGTGGATGGCCTCGTGCTGGCCGGCCGCTCCACGGTCGACGAATCCATGATCACCGGGGAGTCGATGCCGGTCGAGAAGGCCGAGGGCGACGAGGTCATCGGCGCGACCATCAACAAGACCGGTACGTTCCGGTTCCGCGCCACCAAGGTCGGGCGCGACACCGCGCTGGCCCAGATCATCCGGCTCGTGGAGGAGGCCCAGGGGACCAAGGCGCCGATTCAGCGGCTCGCCGACAAAGTCGCCGCCTACTTCGTCCCGGCGGTCATCGGCATCGCTCTGCTGACGGCTGGCGTCTGGCTGCTGTTCGGTCCACAGCCGGCACTGACCTACGCGCTGCTGAACTTCGTGGCGGTACTGATCATCGCGTGCCCGTGCGCGCTGGGCCTGGCCACGCCGACAGCCATCATGGTCGGCACGGGACGGGGCGCCGAGGCCGGGATCTTGATCCGGGGCGGCGAGGCCCTGGAGATCGCCCACCGGATCACGGCCGTGGTGTTCGACAAGACGGGGACGCTCACGCGCGGGAAGCCCGCGGTCACCGACGTGGTCCCGGCCAACGGATTCGACGAAGCCACGCTGCTCCGTCTGGTGGCATCGGCGGAGCGTGGCTCCGAGCACCCCATCGGGGAGGCCATCGTGGCTCACGCGCAGAGCCGGGGCGTGGCCCTGGCGGACGCCTCCACCTTTGAGGCGGTCCCTGGCCACGGGATCGAGGCGACAGTCGACGGCCATCAGGTGCTGGCCGGGAACGCGGCTCTGATGGCCCGCCAGGGCATCGCCCTGGATGGCCCGGAGGCGCGGGCCGAGGCCCTGGCGGGGGAGGGGAAGACACCCTTGCTGGTGACCGTTGACGGACAGCCGTCCGGGATCATCGGCGTGGCGGACACGCTGAAGCCCAACAGCCGTGAGGTCGTCGCCGCGCTGCGTGAGATGGGCCTGCAGGTCATCATGCTGACGGGCGACAACCGCCGGACGGCAGAGGCCATCGCCCGGCAGGTTGGCGTCGACCGCGTCCTGGCCGAGGTCAGGCCCGACGAGAAGGCGGCGTATATCGAGGCCCTGAAGCGGGAAGGGCACCTGGTGGCCATGGTGGGGGACGGCATCAACGACGCGCCGGCGCTGGCCACCTCCGACCTGGGCATCGCCATCGGCGCCGGGACGGACGTGGCCATGGAGTCGGCCGGCATCGTGCTCATCGGCGACGACCTGCGCGGGGTGCTCTCGGCCATCGCGCTCAGCCGGCGGACGATGCGGACGATCAAGCAGAACCTGTTCTGGGCGTTTGCGTACAATGTGGCCCTGATTCCGGTGGCGGCGGGCGTCCTGTATCCGTTCACCGGGATGCTGCTCAGCCCGGTGCTGGCGGCGCTGGCTATGGCGGCCAGCTCGGTCACAGTGGTGAGCAACAGCCTGCGGCTGCGGGCGTACCAGCCCGTCCCGGGCTAGCAGACCTGCGCCAGGCCATACGCCTGAGCCGGGCTGGCGAAGCGCAGGTTACCATCTCAGGGAGGAGCGAGACGGACGATGATCACCAAGACATTCGACGTCCCGAGGATTCACTGCGACGGCTGCGTGCACACCGTCACCACGGCGGTGAGCCGGCTATCGGGGATCTCAAAGGTCGAAGCCAGTTTCCAGACCAAGAAGGTCCTGGTCGAGTTCAATCCCGCCTCGGTGGACGAGACCAAGATCCGCGAGGCGCTGAAGTCGGCCGGATATCCGGCGAACTAGGCGGTTGTAGCACTCAGTGACCAGCACCACCTGGCAGCGGGCGTCCCTGGTCGGGACCGTGGCTGCGGTCCTGGGGCTGCTCGCGTTTGTCACGCTCCGAACCAATCGGCCCGCATCGATCAGCGTCGCGCTGGCGCGGGGTCTGACCCCCGAGGCGCCGGCGTTCGTCCTGCCCCGGCTGGATGGCGAGGGCATCATCGACCTCGCTGTGCTGCGCGGGAAGGTCGTGGTCATCAACTTCTGGGCGTCGTGGTGCGTCCCGTGCCGGGACGAGGCGCCGGCCCTGGAGGCGACCTGGCAGCAGTACAAGGACCGCGGCGTCATCATCCTCGGCGTCAACGTGCAGGACCTCATCCCCGAAGCGCAGCGGTTCATCAAGGAGACGAAGACCACGTTCCCGACGGTCCGGGACAGGGACAACTCCGTCTACAAGGCCTACGGCCTGACCGGCGTCCCGGAGACGTTCTTCGTGGACCGCCAGGGCCGCATCGTCCGCAAGTTTCCCGGGGTTGTGACCGATCTCCGCCGGTGGTCCGAGTCCGTCGAGGATGCGCTGGCACGCTGACGGTCCGCCAGCCTCAGACCTCCCGGATCCCGCCCAGCGCGGCCTCGGCGCGGGGCGGTATGCTATACTCGCATCGAAACGGGCGCCCGTAGCTCAGCGGATAGAGCAACTGGCTTCGAACCAGTAGGTCGTGGGTTCAACTCCCTCCGGGCGCTCCAGGAGACATGCAGAAGGGACGCGGGTTTCGACTCGCGTCCCTTGGCCGTACGGGGAAGCACTGAGCCAGACGTGCTATAAGAGCTGTCAGCATTTCTCGGCCGCTGCCGGGCATGCGTGTGGGGCAGGATGTCGAACCCGCCGCCGCAAGATCGCACTCTGGCCACTCAAGGTTACTTCCCGTCTCGGCGGTGCCCCAGAACATCGGCTCCTCACTTAGGGGAGGCGAACCGCCGCCCCGCAAAGGACCGGGCTGGTTCGTCGGCTCTATGCAACCCTGACCCGCCGTGGGCGTAACTCAAAAATCCCACTCCCGGCACCAGAAATTCGCTACTATTCACATATATCTTTCGAATACCCGCCGAGCTTCACGGTAGGTCGGGAAAGTGATTCGCGGCAATCCAGGGCGGCGGTTGCGCCTCCTTGAGCATTTCCTGCTCATCTATGTTCTGCTTGGGAATGAGACACTTGGAGGGAGCCGGGCGCATGGTCGTGCGTGCCACTGAGTTGACCGACGCGCGCGTGTTGCAGTTGTTCCGCGAGGTGTTCGAGATCACCTACGACGAGGTGACTCAAACCGGGATTTCCCGCAGCACCTGGGTGCGCATCGAGCGCGGTGAGGAGCGCGAGCATACCGCCGGCGTCGTACGCAAGCTGCAGCAGATTCGGGCGC
>JACQHU010000043.1 GCA_016198805.1 Armatimonadota bacterium | reverse complement strand
CCACGGGGGCCGTGGCCAGGCACATCACCTGGTCGGCGGCGCCATAGTAGACCTTGAGCTCGCCGTCGGCTTCCAGGATCGCGCCGCAGGTGAAGACGACGTTGCCCACGTTGCCGATGAAATCCTCGGACGCGGCCGGCGAGAAAATCGCCTCGCGGGCGCGGCCGACGACGCGCCAGGGCTCGTTCAGGTCCAGCAGCACGGCCCCCAAGCGGTAGAGGGTGCCGGCGGCGGTGCCGCGCACGCCGTGGTAGATCTCCAGCCAGCCGGCCGGCGTCTTGATAGGCGGCGCGCCCGCGCCGATCTTCAGGTTGTCCCACTTGCGCGGGCGGGCCTGCATCACCGGGCGCGGGTCGCCCCAGTGGATCAGGTCGGGCGAGAAGGTCATCCAGATGTCGCCCCGCAGGCTGGTGCCGGTCATGGGGCGGTCGAGCTTGGCGTAACGCCCGCCGATCTTCTCGGAGAACAGCGCGACGTTCTTGTTCTCCGGCAGGCCCATCACGCACACGCGCTCGTAAGTCTGGAAGTCGCGCGTGCGCGCCAGCACGGTGATGTTGTCGTGCCTGGAGTAACCGGCGTAGTTGATGTAGTAGGCGCCCTCGATCTTGGCGATGCGCGGGTCCTCCAGGCTGAAGGTCTCGACGGTCCGGTAGGGCTCTTCCTGCGAGGGCACAAGCGCCGGCTCGGGGTCGGGCGTGAAGTGGAGGCCGTCGTCGCTGCGGGCCAGCCACAGGCTGGAGGAGCCGGTGAGGTCCTCGACGCGGCACAGCAGCAGGTACTGCCCATTGAATTTCGTCGCCGCGGCGTTGAAGACCGAGTTGACCGGCCGGGGGAATTGGGCCGGCGTCAGGACCGGGTTGGCCGGGTGCCGGCGGAGCAAGTGGGTCTCGGTGGTCTTCATGTGGTCGATTGGCCGTGGGTTGACGAGTTGACCAATTGACGAATTGACCAGTTGGCCAATTGACTAACGTCATGCATCACGAACTCGATAGAGGTACTCGCCCGCGTGGGGGACGTAGAGCAGGCCTT
>JACQHU010000011.1 GCA_016198805.1 Armatimonadota bacterium | reverse complement strand
TCCAGAGCCCGCTCCCGGGCTTCCTCCGGGTCGCGGCCGCGGATGGGCGCCCGCAGGTATTGCTCAGATGGCGACCCGCGCCTGCCTTCCCAGATGCGGATCTCGTACCGGCCCGGCGGAACCGGCCCCTCGACCAGCAGCACGAATCGTCGGCCCAGGACGTCGACAGACTCTTCCCAGGTCCGCGGAAGCGGGACGTCGTCCATGTGTGGTGCGAGCGTATCAGTGGAGGAGGGAGGCGTCAACACCGATCGCCGGGCGGGGGCGCTCGAACGTTTGGGGGAAATGCGGGGCGGAATCGTCTATTTAACATAAGGAACATTATGCGAAGTAGCCCAGGCCAGCCCGCATGCCGGGCCCGGCTACGACGTCTCGCCCCGTGCTCAACCGCCCCCCGTCCATGTCAGCCCCGCATCGAACAGGTGTTTGCATTCCGCCGCACACCCTGGTATCATCAGGGGCGGATTCTCTGCCGGAGGTTCCCATGAGCGCGCGGCTGACGCGACGGCAAGACGATATCCTGACCTTCGTGCAGCGCTACACCGAGTCGCACGGCTACCCGCCCTCGGTGCGCGAGATCGGCCAGGCCATGGGCCTGACCAGCAGTTCGACGGTGCACAGCCACCTGGCGGCACTTGAGCGCAAAGGCTACCTGCGGCGCGACCCCAGCAAGCCGCGGGCGCTGGAGATCCTGCGCGAGCGCGATCGCCCGGCCCACCGGGTCGTCTCCGTGCCGGTCGTCGGCCGGGTGACCGCCGGTGCGCCGATTCTGGCTGCGCAGAACATCGAGGACTATCTCCCGCTGCCTGCCGACCTGATCGGTGGAGACGAAACCTTTCTCCTGCGGGTCAGGGGTGACAGCATGGTCGAGGCCGGCATCCTCGACGGCGACCTGCTCGTGGTCCGGCGCCAGCAGACGGCCAGCAACGGCGACATCGTCGTCGCGCGTCTGGGCGACGAAGCGACGGTGAAGCAGTACTTCCGCGAAAAGGACCGCATCCGGCTGCAGCCGGCGAATGCGTCGATGGAACCCATCTACGCCCGGGATGTGGTGATCGAGGGCAAGGCCGTCGCGGTCGTGCGCCGGCTACACTGAGGCGGCGGCACCCGGCCTGCCCGGCGTGCGCAAACGCACCGCCAGGGTGCCGGGCAACTCCGCCAAGATCGTCACGCCGTCAGGTCCGTACTGTTCATCCAACACACGGCCCGCAGAGTGCACCCTGGCCAGCAGCTTGGCGTCGCTGTACGGAATCTGGAGCCGCACCCGGATCCATGGTTCGGGCAGGCGGTGCATGATGGCCCGCTGCAGCCGCTCGAGCCCGAATTCCTGCGCGGCGGAGATCACGACCGCGTCGGGGTGGCCGGCCGCCAGAGCCCGCACCTCGTGGGGGCTCAGCAGGTCGGCCTTGTTGAAGACGGGTAGGACCGGATGGTCTCCGGCTCCGATGTCCTCCAGCACGCCCCGCACGACGTCGGCCTGGATGGCCCAGTCCGGATGGCTGGCGTCGATCACGTGCAGGAGCAGGTCGGCGGAGGTCACTTCCTCCAGCGTGGCGCGAAACGCGGCGACCAGTTCGGTGGGCAGCCGCTGGATGAAGCCGACCGTATCGGCCAGCACGATCTCCCGCCGGTTGGGCAGCACGAGCCGGCGGACCGTGGGATCGAGCGTTGCAAACAGGCGGTTTTCAACGAAGGCGTCCGCTCCGGTCAGCGCGTTGAGCAGCGCCGACTTGCCGGCGTTGGTATACCCGACAAGGGCAACCTGAGGAATCCCGGCAGACCCGCGCGGGAGCCTCTGCCGGCTGCGGCGGGCCGCGATTGCGTCGATCTCGCCCTGGAGGTCGGTGATCCGCTTGCGGATGCGACGGCGGTCCACTTCCAGCTTGGTTTCCCCCGGGCCGCGCGTGCCGATTCCGCCGCCAAGGCGCGACAACCACACGCCTCTGCCCGTCAGGCGCGGGAGCAGGTAGGTCATCTGCGCCAGTTCCACCTGGAGGCGGCCCTCGCGGCTGCGGGCACGCTGCGCAAAGATGTCCAGGACCAGCGCGGTCCGGTCCAGCACCTTCACCCCGATCTCGCGCTCCAGCGTGCGCTGCTGGGCAGGGGTGAGATCATCGTCGATGATGACCAGGCTGGCCGCGTAGGTCTCGGTTGCGCGCACGACCTCCTCCACCTTCCCGCGGCCCAGGTACGTCGCCGGGTTGGGACGGGCCCGGCGCTGGATGATCCGGGTCACCGGGAGGGCGCCCGCTGTCTCTGCCAGGCGGGCCAGTTCGTCCAGCGAGCGTTCTGCATCACCCGAACGGTCGAGTGCGACCAGGACGGCCCGCTCGGGCTGGGTCTGGGGGGTGGCGGCGGCGTCCCTCCGCCTGCGGGCAGCCTCGGCCATGCGGACACGCGGGGCCAGTTCGAGGTGCGCTAGGGCGCTCAGGTTGTAGGGGCCCTCCTCGGTCGGCGCCGCCTGGCCGTCCCGCGAGGCCGGCGCGGCGGGGCCCAGGAGCCACACTTCCGTGGGCTGCGCGCGGTGGGTCCCCACGGTGACGACGAGGTCGAGCCCGAGTTGCTCAAGGATCTGCCGGTCGCCCTCGTCGGGACGCCCATCGGGATCCGGGTGCGCCTCCAGGTAGCGCAGCCCGGCTCCGGGCCTCCCTGACCGGTGGCTAACCTCCTCGACCAGCGGCTGCCAGCGCCGGCTCACCACCACGTGCCCGACGACGCCGTGGCGGTCCACGAAGACGCCGACCTCCCGCCGCAGCGCCTGCGCCAGGTGGCTGAGGATCTCGAGCAGGTCAGGATTGGCGATGCGGTCCTGCGGAACCCGCCTGCGCACCAGGGCTTCCAGCATCCGGCGGTGCGTGGCGTCGATGGTGCGCGGGAGACCGAGGACAGCTGAGATGGGGCGACCCTCTCCCTATCCGTACGCGCGGCGGATGCGCGTCAGGGCCTCGTCGAGGCGGGCGTCCGGGGTCGTCAGCGACAGGCGCACATACCCTTCGCCCGACGCCCCGTAGCCAATGCCCGGGGTGATCACCACGCCGGTGCGTTCGAGGACGTCGGCGGCAAAGTCAACCGAGGACTGTCCGTTGGGCGTGGCCATCCAGACGTACAGCGTGGCCTTGGGAGACGGTGGGTTCCACCCCACCGCGCGCAGGGCTGCCACCAGCCGGTCGCGGCGGGCTTTGTAGATCGCCAGCGTCCGCCCGATGACGTCCTGCGGCCCGGTCAGCGCGGCAATGGCCGCCTGCTGGACGGCCCGGAAGACGCCTGAGTCGACGTTGGTCTTCACGGTGCCCAGTGCCTGGATCGCCTCCTCGTTGCCGACCGCAAACCCCACCCGCCATCCGGTCATGTTGTATGACTTGGACAGCGAATGGAGTTCGATGGCCAGGTCCATGGCGCCATCCACCTGGAGCACGGAAGGTGCGCGGTACCCATCGTACGTGATCTCGGAATACGAGTTGTCGTGCACGAGCAACAGGCCCCAGCGCTTCGCGAAGGCGACCGCCTCGGCGAAGAACGCCAGGTCTGCGGTGGCACCGGTCGGATTGTTCGGGTAGTTCAGAAACAGCAGGCGCGCGCGCCGCAGCACGTCGTGCGGAATGCCCTCGAACGACGGGAGGAAGCCCCGGTCCGCCCGCAGCGGCATCGCATACGGCTCCCCCTCGGCCATGATCGTGGCCGAGCGATAGACCGGATAGCCCGGATCGGGCACCAGGGCCACCTCACCAGGGTTCAGCGTCGCCCAGGGCAGGTGGGCCAGCCCTTCCTTGGAACCGATGAGCGCCAGGACCTGACGGTCGGGATCCTCTGTGATCCCAAACCGCGCCCCGAACCACTGCGCGGCCGCGCGGCGGAACTCGCCGGTCCCGTAGTACGGCGGGTACCGATGCGAGCGCGGATCCCGGGCGCCTTCTTCCAGGCCTCTGATGATGTGCTCCGCGGTCGGCAGATCGGGATCCCCCACCCCCAGGTTGATCACATCGACGCCTTTCGCCTGCAGCGCCTCCTGCTTCCGATCCAGGTCGGCAAACAGGTATGCGCCGATCTTCTGGAGCCGCTGCGACTGCACCGTCCGGACCTGCGGTGACTGCATCATCCCCTCCCCCGGGTCGAGAGTACTTCATCCATGATAGCATGCGCGCGTTCGGCCAGCGCCCTGGCATCGAGGCCGGTGGCGTCCACCCAACGGATCCGCGGATCGCGCCGGAACCAGGTGAGTTGCCGTTTCGCGTAGCGGCGCGTGTTGCGCTTGAGCCGCCGTATGGCCTCCTCGTAGTCGTAGGCCCCGCGCAGCCAGCCCGCGATCTCCTTGTATCCCAGCGCCTGCATGCTCGGCGCGTCCGGCGGGACGCCCCGGGCGAGCAGCCCGCGGGTCTCTTCAACCAGCCCGGCCGCGAGCTGCGCGTCGACCCTGGCCTCGATCTGCCGGTAGAGCTGCTCCCGCTCGATCCACAGACCCACCATCGCCACGAACCCTGGGGGCCCTCCCCGGCGCTGCTGTGCGGAGAGAGGGCGGCCGGTGAGTCTCATCACTTCCAGCGCGCGGATCACGCGGCGGACGTTGTGCGGGTGAATGCGGGACGCCGCGACCGGATCCACCTCCGCCAGCCGCGCGTGCAGGGACGCTGGCCCGAGCGTGCGCGCCTCGGCCTCCAGGGCGGCCCGCAGCGCAGGATCCGGCGGCGCGTGCGGGATCTGGAGGTCATCGACCACCGCCCGGAGATACAGCCCGGTGCCGCCGACGAGCAGCGGGAGCCGTCCTCGCGCGCGGATCTCCTCGATGACCCGCCGCGCCAGGCGCTGGTAGTCGGCGAGCGTGAACGTCTGCTCAGGATCGGCGACATCCAGCAGGTGATGCGGGACCAGCGACCGCTGCAGGTGCGTGGGCTTGGCCGTGCCGATCTCCATGCTGCGGTAGATGGTCCGCGAGTCGGCGCAGACGATCTCCGCGTCGAGCCGCCGGGCGAGATCGACGGCGAGCGCCGTCTTTCCCACGGCCGTCGGCCCGCAGAGCACTGCCAGTGGTCCGGCGGCGCTTATCCCCTCAGAAACCATCGCTCCAGCATGCCGCGGGGGACGGCGATGACGGTGGGCCGGCCATGGAAGCAGGTGTAGGGGTCCTCGGTGGCCGCCAGGTCCGCGATGAGCGCGCCGATGGCATCTGCGGTCAGGCGGTCGCCGGCACGGATCGCTGAATGGCAGGCCGTGGCGATGGTCAGCCGCTCGAGCGGGTCCTCCCCCTCCCCATCGCCGGCCAGGGCGCCGATGGCGCGCCGCAACAGGTCGTCGGGCTGCGCGTGAGGGACCAGCGCCGGCATCGCGCGGAGCAGCACGGTCCGTGTCCCAAACGGTTCCACCGCGAACCCCAGGGACTCCAGCCAGTCGCGGTGCCCCGCCACCAGTTCGAGGTGCGAAGGCTCGAGGTCCACGGTCAGCGGGACGGCCAGTCCCTGGCTGGCAACCCCGCCCTTCCGCCGGGCGGCCAGCAGGCGCTCGTAGAGGACCCGTTCGTGCGCGGCATGCTGATCGATGAGGACCAGGCTGTCGGGTCCTTCGGCCACCAGGTAGGTCGCCAGGAGCTGGCCGACGGGGCGCAGCGGCGGCAGTTTCCGCGCTTCGGGGGTATACCCTCCAGGCGCCTCCCGGGCGGCCAGGATCAGCGAAGAACCCAGAGCGCCCGCGGCTGCTGGCGACGCCTCCTCTGGGAGCAGCGGAGCCACTCCGGCCGGTGCGAGGGGCCCTGGCGATGGGGGGAAGCCAGGCACCGGGAAGGCGCCGACCTGACGGATCAGCGGGGAACCGAGCAACGCGTCTCGCGTGGCGCGGACCAGCGCGCCGAACAGCCGCGACTCGTCCCGAAACCGGACTTCCAGTTTTCGGGGGTGGATGTTGACGTCGATCGACGCCGGATCGACATCCAGCAACAACGCGAAGGCCGGGAACCGGCCGACGGGCACCAGCTGCGCGTAGCCCTGCTCGACCGCCCTGCGCAACGGGACGCTGTGAATCGGCCGCAGGTTCACGAACAGGTGCTGACCACTGCGATTCGGCCGGCTGCGCTCCGGCTGCGCCGCCCATCCCGCAAGCGTGCCACCGGGCACGGGGCCTTCGACCAGGATCAGGTCATCGCGACTTCCTGCAGCCAGGAGTTCGGCGACCCGGAGGTCGGCGGCGGCGCGAGGCCAGAATCCCGCTTCCCGGCCGTCGAACGTCAGCCGGAACGTCACTTCGGGATGGGCCATGGCCGCCCGCTGGGCGGTTTCGGCAATCAGCGCCTGCTCGCGGGTCGGCGACTTCAGGAACTTCATGCGGGCCGGCGTGTTGAAGAACAGGCGGGTGACCTCGACCGTGGTGCCCTCCGGCGCCCCGTGCGGGCCGACCCGCGTCACCACCCCGGCCACCACCACGGCACGGGTAGCCGTCTCGGCGTCCGGTGCCCGCGTGGTCAGCGTCACGTGCGAGGTAGCCGCGATGCTGGGCAGGGCCTCACCGCGAAAACCGAAAGTTCGCACCACCTCCAGGTCTTCGAGGCGGACGATCTTGCTGGTCGCAAACCGGGCGAAGGCCAGCGGGACATCCGCCGCGGGGATCCCGCCCCCGTCGTCGACTACCCTGATTAACCGCAGCCCGGCGCCCTCGATCTCAACCGTGATGGATCGGGCCTGCGCGTCCAGACTGTTCTCGACCAGTTCCTTGACGACCGACGCCGGGCGCTCCACCACCTCGCCCGCGGCAATGCGCTCGGCCACAGCGCGATCCAGCACGCGGATTGAGCTCACTGCAGCCGGCGTTCCTTCCGCCCGGCGGCCCCGGCGCGCAGCGCGCGGGCGCGGTCCCGAAGCTCCGCCAGGGTCTGCAGGGCTTCCAGCGGCGTCATCGACTCGACCGACAGCGCCAGCAGGGCCTCCTCGATCGGCGACGAGAAATCCAGGTCCAGCGGAAGCTGTCGGGCCCGGCGGGCGCGCGCCGGCACCGGCGGCGCCTCGGGCTCGCGCGGCCTGGCCGAGGCCGCCTCGAGTTGCTGGAGGATGCGGTGCGCCTCTTCGATGATCTCGCCGGGGACACCGGCCAGCCGGGCCACGTGGATCCCGTATGATCGGTCGGCCCGCCCTTCGGCGACCGTGTGCAGGAAGACGATGTGGTCCCCCTCCTCCCGCACCTGCATGGTGATGTTGTGGACGCGGGGCAGCAGGTCGGCCAGTTCCGTCAGCTCGTGGAAGTGCGTCGCGAACAGCGTCCTGGCGCCGATGCGCGAGTGCAGGTAGTCGACGACAGCCCAGGCCAGGCTCATGCCGTCGTAGGTACTGGTTCCTCGTCCCACCTCGTCGAGGATGATCAGGCTCTGCCGGGTGGCGCCCAGCAGGATGCGGGTCACCTCCTGCATTTCCACCAGGAACGTGCTGCGGCCCGCGGCCAGATCGTCAGTGGCCCCGACGCGGGTGAAGATGCGGTCGGCGATGCCGATGCGCGCGGACGCCGCCGGCACGAAGGACCCCATCTGCGCCATGAGCGTGATCAGGGCCGCCTGCCGCAGGAGCGTGCTCTTGCCGGCCATGTTGGGGCCGGTCACGATCAACAATGCCCGATCGTTGACATCGAGCGTCAGGTCATTGGGGACGAACCGTTCACCTTCCAGCAGGCGCTCCACGACCGGGTGCCGCCCGCCTCGGATCTCCACGATAGGGTCGGGCACCACCTCCGGGCGCACATAGCCGCCCCGCTCGGCCGCCTCCGCCAGGGCCACCAGGGCATCCACCTCGGCGATCGCGCGGCCGCACTCGAGCAGCGAAGCGGATGAGGCGGCGACGGCCTCCCGCAGCGCGATGAACAGTTCCTGCTCGCGCGCGGCGATGCGTTCCTCGGCACCCAGGATGGCGGCTTCGCGTTCCTTCATGTCGGGCGTGATGTACCGTTCTGCGCCGGTCAGCGTCTGCTTGCGGATGTAGTCCGGCGGCACCAGGTGCCGGTTGGCGTTGGAGACCTCGATGTAGTACCCGAAGATCTTGTTGAACCCGACCCGCAGCGAGCGGATCCCGGTGTGCGCGCGCTCCGCGGCCTCCAGCCCGGCGATCCAGGCCTTGCCCTCGGCCGCGCCGGCCTGCAGCTGGTCGAGCTCGGCGTCGTACCCCAGCCGGATCAGCCCGCCGTCGCGGGCATTCAGCGGAGGATCGTCAACCAGCGCGCGCCCGATGTGGTCGGCCACCTCGGGATGGGGATCGATTGCGCGGCTGCACGCCTCGAACCGGGGCTCGCGCAGAGCGGCAACGTCACGGCGCAGGTCCGGCAGGCGGACCAGCGCCGCGCGGAGCGCGGCCAGGTCCTTCGGGGTGGCGGTGCCGTGTCCGATCCGCCCGACCAGGCGCGTCAGGTCCGGCAGGTTGCGCAGCCCCTCGCGAATCCGAATCCTCACCGCACGATCGTCAACGGCGGCCCCCACGGCCCGCTGCCGCGCAGTGATGGCATCTGTATCCACGAGGGGCCGCAAGAGCCAGTCCCGCAGGAGCCGGCTGCCCATCGGCGTGACGGTCTCGTCCAGAACGCTCAAGAGCGTATGCGCCGTCCCGCCGTCGCGCAGGTTGCGGATCAGTTCCAGGTTCCGCCGGGTCGTCTCGTCCAGGCCCAGACAGTCATCGGTACTGTAGACGCGCAGACCGCGCAGGTGCGCCAGCGGGCTGAGCTGCGTCTGTTGCAGATACTGGAGCAAGGCGCCGGCGGCGCCGGTCGCCAGGGGGAGGTGCTCGCATCCGTACCCGTCGAGCGAGGCCACCTTGAAATGCTGCAGCAGGAGGCGGCGAGCCGCCCCGGGTTCAAACCGCCAGGCCTCTACAGGCGTGAGCCGGATTTCCGCCAGCGGCGCCGGCACCGCCTGATCGTCGTGCTGCGGGACCAGGACCTCCCGCGGGTCCAGCCGGGAGAGTTCTTCCGCTACCCGGCGCTCGGCGTCAGGCCCGCTGATCTGCGTGGCCAGGAAATCGCCGGTGGAGAGATCCACCGCGGCCAGGCCCCACGCTCCCTCGCTCCAGGTCACCGCCACCAGATATCGGTGCTCCCGGGCAGGCAGCAGCGCGGTGTCCATGACCGTCCCGGGCGTGACCACCCGGGTCACCTCCCGTCGCACCAGGCCGCGGGCCTTGCGGGGATCCTCCACCTGGTCGCAGATGGCTACGCGACAGCCGCGCTCGACCAGGCGCGCGAGATAGCCGCTTGCGGCGTGGTAGGGCACCCCGCACATGGGCACACGCCGCCCCTTGCCGACTTCCCGCGACGTCAGCACAATGTCCAGTTCCCGCGCGGCGGTGACCGCGTCGTCGAAGAACAACTCGTAGAAATCCCCCAGGCGGAACATCAGGAGGGCGCCGGGGTAGCGTGCCTTCAACTCCTGATATTGGCGCATCATCGGGGTCAGCGCGTCGCGGGTCACGGCTTCATGCTACCATACCCGGGTCGTCGGCCGGCGCGGTCGGCCGGCTCGCGTCGTCCCCGGAGTGCCTCAGTCTGCGGCTGACCAGCGCTGCCGCACTACGGGTCAGCAGGGGAAAAATCCTGCTCTTATGTTTGATCCGGGCGCCGGAGGCGGTATCATGAGACCAACGCACCGGACACCCAAGGAGGATCTCTGTGAAGACCGCGACCGTGGCCGACCTCAAGCACCGCAGCCGCATCGTCACGGAGGGCGTCGAACGCGCGCCGCACCGCGCCATGCTGCGGGCCACCGGGCTCTCTGATGAGGACCTGCGCCGTCCCCTCATCGGCGTCGCGAGCTCGTGGAACGAGGTCACCCCCTGCAATCTGAATCTGAACACGCAGGCGCAACACGTGAAAGCGGGGGTGCGGGCCTCGGGCGGCACCCCACAGGAGTTCGGCACCATCGCCGTCAGCGACGCGATCGCCATGGGCCACGAGGGGATGAAGGCCTCGCTGGTGAGCCGCGAGGTCATTGCCGACTCCATCGAGTTGATGGCCCACGCACAGTGTTTCGACGCGCTCGTGGCGATCGCGGGATGCGACAAGAGCCTGCCGGGGTCGGTCATCGCCCTGGCGCGCGTGAACATCCCCGGGGTCTTCCTGTACGGCGGCACCATCATGCCCGGCGAGCACTCGGGGAAGACAGTCACGATACAGGACGTCTACGAGGCCGTCGGGATGCATTCCCAGGGCCAGATCAGCGCCGAAGCCGTCGAGGCCCTGGAGCGGGCGGCTTGCCCGGGCGCCGGGTCCTGCGGCGGGCTCTACACCGCGAACACGATGGCCTCGGCCATCGAAGCCCTAGGGCTCTCCCTCCCCGGCGCCGCGTCCATCCCCGCCCTGGATCCGCGCCGGCCCGAGGCGTGTCGGCGCACGGGCGAAGCGGCGCTCTCCATGCTCCGCGAAGGCATCCGGCCGCGGGACATCCTGACCCGGAAGGCGATCGAGAACGCCATCCGCGTGGTGGTCGCCATGGGGGGCAGCACGAATGCCGTCCTCCACCTGCTGGCGATCGCTCAAGAAGCCGGTGTCGACCTCTCGCTCGACGATTTCGATCGGCTGAGTCGTGAAACGCCGCACATCGCGGACATGCGCCCCGGAGGCCGGTACGTCATGGTCGACCTCGACCGGGCCGGCGGCGTGCCCGTGGTCATGCGCGCCCTGCTGGACGCCGGCCTGCTGCACGGCGACACGCTGACCGTCACCGGGCGGACCGTGCGGGAGAACCTCCGCGGCGTCGAGTCGTCAGCACCCCCGGTTGTGCTGCCGGTGGAGAAGCCGCTGGAGCCCGAAGGGGGCCTGGCAGTGCTCCGCGGCAGCCTGGCGCCCGACGGGGCCGTCATCAAGACGGCCGGCGTGACGCAGAAAGCCCACCGCGGGCCCGCCCGGGTCTTCGATCGTGAGGAAGATGCCTTCGCGGCGATCATCAAGGGTCGGATCGAACCCGGCGATGTGGTGGTCCTCCGGTACGAAGGGCCTCGCGGTGGGCCGGGGATGCGCGAGATGCTGGCGGTGACCGCCGCCATCGTCGGCCGCGGCCTCGGTGAGTCGGTGGCCCTGATTACCGACGGCCGGTTCTCCGGGGCCACACGGGGCTTCATGGTCGGCCACGTCGCGCCCGAAGCAGCGGCCGGCGGGCCCATCGCGCTCGTCCAGGACGGCGATGTGGTCTCTATCGACATCCCGAGCCGCCGGATCACCCTCGAGATCCCCCAGGAAGAACTCAGCCGCCGCCGGGCTGCCTGGACGCCGCCGGCACCGCGCTACACACACGGCGCGCTGGCCAAGTACGCACGGCTGGTGTCCTCGGCGTCTCGAGGGGCAGTGTGCGGATGAGGGGCAGAACCTCTCACCTTGGTGTTTCCGTATGACAGAGTAGAGCGGCAGACGCACCCCACTCAAGGGAGGATCATCATGCGCGTCACAAAGAGCCTCGCCATCGTTCTCGCCATCGCTGTGATGATCGGAGCGGTGGCGCCTCTTGCCTCCGGGCAGGACATCTTCGGGATCATCAAGACGCTGGGCGTCGCCTACGCCGTCCGGACATTCGCGCCGCAGATCAACAACTTCATCAACGACCTGCTGCAGAATCGGGGTGCGGCGGTTCGCGAGCAGACGAAGGTCGTGCCGATTCTCAGCATCGCCATCGGCATTACCTCGCCGGGCGGCGCGTACATCGGCGCGGCCCAGGTGTCAGGACCGAAGGCGGCCGTCGATAGGGTTGAGGCAGTGGCGTTGCTTGAGGCGGACTTTCAGACCGCGTTCCGCATCAAGGCGTACATCCCGGTGGACAACCTCAAGCCGTGGGAAGCCCTGCGCCGGGTGCCCGGCGTCGGCGTCTCCGCCATCGTCGACATCAGGATTTAGCGATCCTGCGTTCTGGGTGGCGGAGGGCCCTGGGAATCGAACCCAGCCCGGACCTGAGAGGCCCAGCGACCGGTTTTGAAGACCGGGGCCCGCACCAGCGGACACTGCCCTCCGGATGATCCTCTCGCCGCAGGTGCATTGTACGCAGGGCGGACCGGCGGGCGCAAGGCCGACCGCCCGGCGCCGCGGCGCGCCATTTGGGTACACATCTCTATGCAGGGCATTGAAGACGGCGACGGGGCGTGGCGCGACGCTCGGTCGCGTGGTGATCGCCTGGCTCCTGGTCAGCCACGCCGCCGCCGTCGGTGCCTATGGGGCGGCACCCGCCGGATGCGCCGTCCACGAAGGCGTCGGCCTCGGGGGTGTCAGACTCGGGATGCCCGTTGCAGCCGCCCTGGCGGTCACCGGCCCACCAACAAATCAGCGGACCACCGGGTCCGAGACCATCTATACCCTGCGTGCCCCCTGGTTCCAGATGGTCGCCGACTACGGCATCGTCCAGCGCGTCAGCACGCGCGATGCCACCTGCCAGACGCCAAGAGGCATCGGCGTCGGCGCGACTGCCGCGGCAGTGCGCCAGGCCTATGCCGGCCAGGCGTTGAGCGTCACCAGCCCGGTCCCCGAGGGCGAACTCCTGAGTTACCCGTTTGCCGGGGTCCGGTTTCTGATCAGGCAAGACCGCGCGGTAGCCATCGAGGTCTTCCGGCCTGAAGCCCGCGGGCCGGGGCCTGCCACGACACCAGCCCCCCTAGCGCCCGGCGGGATGTCGCCCGGCGCGCCTACCCCCACTCCGACCACCCCCGCCGGCGGCTGGAGTGTCCGGAGCACCTCCGCGCACGCCGAGGATCGCGTTTTCGTGGTGACCGGCACCGTCGAAAACCGCGGTCGGGCGCAGGCAGTGTACGCTGAAGTCCGGCTGTTCAACCCATCGGGCAGGCTGGTGGCGCAGGGCGATGCGCCGCTGTTTCCCAATCCCGTCCCCAGCGGGAGAACCGCCACGTTCGAGGTCCGCCTGCCGATCGATGACGTAGTGCGCCGCTTTCTGGTCGCCATCCGGCCGGTAGGATCCATCGCGGGCTCCCTGGCCGAGTCCATGGGCGAAGTCAAGGACCTGCAGCAGTTCGTGGCAGTCGTGGCACGGCAGATCGATGCGGCGGTGCAGACCAGCGCGACCCCCCCGACGCGCGACGACTTCGTCGTGGCCGTGACGAATCGGAGCCCGCTGGTAGTCTCGGCCGTCACGGTCGCCGTGGAGGTGACGGTCTCGTGCCGCCTTGCGTTTCCCGCACCACGCACCGTACAGGAACTGCGGGTGGGCACGGTCACGGTGCAGCAGCTTCGCCCCGGGGCGACGGCGAGGGTTCCTCTTGCGCTCTCCCCGGGAGCCTGCGTGGAGTTTGTGACCTGGTCGGCCACGCCGCGCCTGGGGGAGGTCCGGATCGGTGAATAGGCCGCCCGGAGGGGCTGACCGGTGGCGGTCGAATTCACACTCTGGAGATCTCATGATGTGGCAGAAGTGGAGCGTCGCCGCACTGGTGGTTCTCGCCCTGCTGCTCCCCTCCGCGGGAGCCGGCCCGGCGTCATGCACCGTCGTCGATGGGACGGGCATCGCCGGAGTGCAGGTGGGCATGGCGATACAGGCTGCGCTCAACATCACCGGGCCTCCGATCCGGCAGCAGACCGAAGGCGCGCAGGTGACCTACTTTGTACGGCCGCCGCTTGCCTATGTGGTGGCCGAGTATGGCATCGTCCGCCGGATCGGCGCGCAGGCCGCCGAGTGCCGGACGACGCGCGGCGTGGCGGTCGGCGCCACCCTGGCCGAGGTCCGGAGCGCCTACGCCAGCGAACCCGCCAGCATTGTCTATCCGGTCGGCCAGCGCGAGGTCCTGTCCTATCCGTTTGCGGGTGTCGCATTTGTGGCGCTCGGGGGCCGGGTTGAGATCATCGAGGTGTTCAGACCCGAGGCGATCGGGCGTGCCACCCCTCCCCCGCCTCTGCCCATCTCGCCGGCGACCGGGACCCCGCGCGGCCCCACACCCACGCCTACCACTGCACCGGGCTCGTGGAGGGTGATATCGGCATCGGCGCGACTGGACGGCACCACCCTCATCGTCAGCGGCGTGGTGGAAAACCGCGGTGCTGCCCGGGCCGCCTATGCGGAGGTGCGAGCCCTCGATGCCTCAGGCCGTCTGCTGGGTCAGGGCGACGCGCACCTCCGGCCGAATCCCGTGCCCAGCGGGGCGACCGCCAGGTTTGAGGTACCACTGACGGTCACAGGAACGCCCAAGGAGTTTGTCGTCAGGATCCGCCCGCTCGACTCGCCGAATATCACGCTCGCCCAGTTCACCGGCGAATTCAAAGATCTGAAACAGCTGGGTCCGCTCATCGCTCAACAACTGCAGGTCACGGTCGAGCCGATGACGCCCGTTCCCAACCCGAACAGCTTCATCGTCCGCGTGACCAACGGCAGCCCGGCCACCGTGGAAAGTGTGACCATCTCCGTGCAGGTCACTGCGACCTGCCGCGTGCCGGCCTCCGGATCCCTGCGGAGGGTGCGCGAGCTCCTGACGGCACTCGCTCCCCCGCCGCCATCTCCAACGCCTCCTCCGCCAACGCCCACGCCGCCGCCCACACCACCACCGACCCCGGTGCCCACGCCCAGGACCATTCAGGAACAGTGGACCGGGACCGCAGTCGTCCAGCAACTCAAGCCGGGCGCAACGACGCAGGCCCCTCTGCGGCTCTCCGGAGGCGTCTGCCTGGAATTCACATCCTGGTCGGCGTCTTCCCGCGTTGAGGACCTGAAGATCGGCGACTAGTACCGGACCGGATAGATAACTAGCGCCGAGGGAGAACGGGGTCGTCGGCCTGCGGCCCCAGCACCCGCCGGTCTCCCACCCTGCGCGTGACGCGTGATGCGTCCAGATACTCCAGTACGGCCAGCGCGTACTTCCGGCTGGTCCCCAGCCGGTCGCGCAGTGTGGCCACCGTGACCTCGGCCCCTTCGCGCAGCATGCGGACGACGGTGCGGCGGACCTCTTCCAGGGTCTTCGCGGCAAACCGCAACTCCGGTGCGGCCTGCACGATGTCCCCGTCGTCGATCAGCGCCTGGAGGATGCGGTCGACCGCTCCCGGCTCGCCCAGGCGCCGAAGGTCGTCCAGCGAAGGCGGCGAGACACCAGCCTGCTCCAGGGCCCGAAGGAGGGCTGCCCGGAGCCGGCGATCAGTCTCCGTGAGCACAGGTTCGTGCGCACTGTGCGCCAGGAGCGGGCCGTGCTCGACGATGCGTCCCTGGTGGACGAGGTCGGAGATGACCGCATCAAAGAGCCGATCGTCACCCCCGGCCAGCGTGCGGCTCTTGAGTTCTTCTCGGGGCATGCCGCGGCGCCAGGGGATCCTGCGATGATACCCGGCCAGCGCCTCCTCGATGTCGGCGCGAAGCCCCGCCACCACCTCACCGGCATAGAGCCGGTCGCCGATCGCGACAATCAGCCCGGCTTCCCGCGCTGCGGATAGCGCCCGCCCTGCCTCCCCGGCGTCCAGACCCGCTGCGGATGCGGCCGCAGTTGCGGACATTCCGCTGCGGCCGCGGTCCGCAACCGCCGCGACGATCAAGGGCGTCGGGCCGGAGCGCTCCACCGCCTCCAGGACCGCGGCGGCCCGTGCTCCGTGCCGGCGGCCAGGGGGGGAGGCGTTGAGCACCATGCCTCCGCCGATGGTCTGCGTGGGCGAGTAGCGCCGGAGGACGAAGCGGTCTCCGTGCACGGCCACCACAGGACGCTCCAGCCGCAGTTGCGCCAGGACCTCCTCCCCGGGCTCCAGGCGCGGGCGATCCACCAGCACCGCCCGGCCGACGGTTTCGCCTGAGCCCAGGTGCAGGTGCACCCGCGCGGAGTGCCGCAGCAGGGGAGCCCCGGGCAGCAGGCGCAGCCGCACGTCGAGGCGGTCAGTGGGTCGGAACGCGCCTACCGTGACCAGCGCATCGCCGCGGCTGACGTCCTCCTTCTCGACGCCCACCAGGTTGGCCGCCACGCGGCTTCCGGCGGCCGCCTGCGATACGCTGTGCCCGTGGACCTGCACGCCTCTGACCCGCACCTCGCGACCCTGCGGGAGGATCACCAGCAGGTCGCCGGGCCTGATGGTGCCGCTCCACAGCGTGCCGGTCACCACCGTCCCGAATCCCTGCATCGTGAACGAGCGGTCAACCGGCAGACGCACCGGACCGCTGGCGTCCCGCTCGGGAACTCCCGCGACCAGCCTGTCCAGGATCGCCACCAGGTCTGCCAGCCCCTCCCCGGTCTTTGCCGAGACCGGGACGATGGGCGCGCCGTCGAGGACCGTACCCGCGACCAGTGCCTGCACATCGTCGCGGACCACGGCCATCCACTCGGGGTCGGGCACCAGGTCGACCTTCGTCAGCACGACGACGCCGCCGGCCAGGGGCAAGAACCGCAGGATGTCCAGGTGCTCGCGCGTTTGCGGCATGACGCCCTCATCCGCAGCCACGACCAGCATGACCAGGTCGATCCCGCCGGCGCCGGCGAGCATGTTGTGGATCAGGGCTTCGTGTCCTGGGACGTCGATGATGCCAATCCTCGCGCCGCTCGGGAGGTCGACGTGGGCGAAGCCGAGGTCGAGGGTCATCCCCCGGCGCTGTTCCTCGGCGAGCCGGTCGGGATCGATGCCCGTCAGGGCGCGGACCAGCGCGCTCTTGCCGTGATCGATATGCCCCGCCGTGCCGATCGTGACCGGACGCATCACGCCGGACGGACGATGTCAGCGACCGCGGCCCGCACCAGGCGCTCGTCGCCGGGCAGCATGGCCAGTACGTCGAGGAGGAGGGCGTCGTCGCGCACGACCGCCACGACCGGGACCGCGGCCGCCCGCAGGCGCGCGGCCCACTGCTCCGGTCGCGCCCGCTCCGGCCGAACCGCCACCGCAAAGGAGGGAACCGCCACGTCCGGCAGGGACCCGCCGCCAACTTCTCCGGTGGTAGCCACCACGCTCACGGACGCCGCGGATCCGCAGGTGCGGCTCAGGGCCCTGGCCAGCGCCGCTGCGCGCCGCCGCCGCCGGGCCGGCGGCGCCCCGAGCGTCATCAGGACGGGGATCTCCCGCCAGGCGCGTGCGGGGTCCAGATACGCCTGCAGCGTCGCGGCCAGCGCGGCCAGGCTCAGTTTGTCCAGGCGCATCGCCCGGGCGAGCGGATGCCGCCGGCAGCGCTCCACGGCATCCCGGCGCCCGACCACCAGGCCCGCCTGCGGGCCGCCGAGCAGTTTGTCCCCGGAGCAGAGGACCAGGTCGGCGCCGGTACCGACGGCGTCCCCAATAGTGGGCTCCGCGGGCAGTCCGGCGTTGCCCAGATCGACCAGGCAGCCGCTACCGAGATCGTACACCACCGGAAGACTCCGGCGCTGCCCCAGGGTGGCGAGTTCCTGGAGCGACACATCGTGCACGAATCCCCGCAGCGTGAAATTGCTCCGGTGCACTTTCAGGAGCAGGGCGGCCTGCGGTCCGAGGGCCGCCTCGTAGTCGGACAGATACGTTCGGTTGGTGGTACCGACCTCCACGAGCCGGGCCCCGCTCTGGGCCATCACGTCGGGCATGCGGAAACTGCCGCCGATCTCCACCAGTTCGCCCCGCGCCACGACGACCTCGCGGCCGCCGGCCAGGGCGGCCAGGGCCAGCGTCACGGCCGCAGCGTTGTTGTTCACCGCGAACCCCGCTTCGGCGCCGGTGACCGTGGTGAGCAGACGCTCGATGTGCGCGTGCCGGGCTCCACGGCTCCCGTCCTCCAGGTTGATCTCCAGCGTGCTGTACCCGACACAGGCTTCCAGCACAGCGGCGCGAGCCGCATCGGACAGCGGCGCACGTCCGAGATTGGTGTGCAGCACCACGCCCGTCGCGTTGACGGCCCGGCGGAGGGACAGATCGAACCGGCGGCGCAGCAGCGCCGCCGTCGCTTCCACCAGGGCCTCCGGCGCGGCCTCGCCGCCGCTCCGCAGCCGGTGGCGCGCGTCGTCCAGGACTTCCCGTGCGCAGAGGGTCGCCGCCCGGCGCGGGATGCCTCCCAGCAATCCCCGGGCCTCCAGCGTGCCCACGAGCCCCTCGACCGAGGGCAGCAGCCGCAGACGCGCGTGCTCGTCCATCGTCAACGCAACGCTCCGACGCTCAACGCGGTGCTCACACCCTCACCACAGTCGTTCGACGATCACCGCCGGTTCCGCCGCCGCCGCCGATTAGCGCACGACCATGCCGAGCAGCAGCGAGCCCGCCACTACCATCGCCGTCACCACGCCCAGGCGGATGAGGTCGGCGCGCAGCGCCGTCATGAACGCTTCGGTGTGCTCCGGCGTGGTTGGTGCGACGGTTGTCCCCTGGCGCAGCCTCGTGCCGCACCGGCTGCAGACGATCTTCCCCGGCGGATTCTCAAGACCGCATTTCTGACAGCGCATTCCCCTGCTCCCCTCTCTTGAGGTTCACTCCACTCCCAGTGCCACCTCCGGCGGCGTCGGCGCAGGCCGTCGCGCCGCGGCCGCCGCCCGGAGCGGCGGGACGATCTCTTCAGGGACGTACTGGCTGCCTACCGGCACCCGCGTGGCGAGGTCGCCCCCGTGGAAGTCGGTGCCGCCGGTGACCAGCAGTCCATGGCGCGCCGCCACGGCCGCGTAGTGCCGGACCGTGGCAGGATCGTGATCGGGATAGTACACCTCGATCCCGTCCAGGCCCGCGGCCACCAGGTCCGAGATCATCGTATCGTTGCGTGCCCAGCCGGGATGCGCCAGCACGGCCAGGCCACCGGCGGCCCGGATCACCCGCACCGC
>JACQHU010000010.1 GCA_016198805.1 Armatimonadota bacterium | reverse complement strand
GAGTTCCTCCGTGAGCCGTTCGACGGCCCGCCGCGCGTGCTGCTGGGCGTCCAGGCGGCTTTCCACGACCCAGGCGGCGCGTGTCGTCATCCGCACGAGGCCCAGCACCCCGATGACCGCCAGGGCGGCCAGGCTCAGGGCCACCACCAGTTCCAGCGCGGAAAACCCGTATCCACCATGTCGCGGCCACAGCCTCTGCGAGGTCACACGCATGCGACACCTCCCCGCCGGGCGGTCCCGGCACAGAAGTCATCGGCCGCGCGGGGGAAGGACTACGGGAGGAGCGCTCAGGCGCGGTGATCGGCGAGATCGCGGCCCTGGCCGCGGCGCTGGCGTTCGGGTTGAGCACGGTGCTGGCCCGCCGTTTCATGGTCGTCATTCCGCCTGAATCTGGCGTGCTGGTCAGCATCGCCATCAACGTCGTCGTCTTCGTCAGCCTGGCGCTGGGGGCGGCGTGGCGGGGGCTGTTACCGCCCGTGCGCCCGGCCTCGATCGCCTACTTCATCGCGGGCGGACTCGCGGGCACCCTGGTGGGCCGTAATCTGTCGTATATGAGCGTGGATCGTCTGGGCGCGGCGCTCTCCACGACCATCCGGCTCAGCAACAGCGTGTTCACGCTGCTGTTCGGCCTGGTCGTCCTGCACGAACTGCCCAGGCGGTGGCAGCTGGCGGGCATGGCCGTCCTGACCGCGGGGCTGTGGGTGAGCCTGTGGTCGCGTGAGCGGCCGGTGGCGGCAACGCTCAGGTCGGTCAACGTGGCCGGGTTGCTCCTGGCTCTCGGCAGCGCCGCGGCCTTCTCTCTCGGCGACACCGTGCGACGCGTGGGGCTGCTGCTGACGCCCGCCCCCCTGTTGGGCGCCGCGGCCGGCGCCAGCGCGGCCCTGGTCGCTCACCTGATCTGGTCGGTCTACCACCGGTCCGCCCGGTGGCCGGCCTGGTCCGCCTTCCGCCGGCCGGACCTGCTGGGCAGCGCCGTCTGCAACACGCTGGCGATCCTGCTGCTATTTATCGGTTTGCAGCACGCGCCGGTCGCCATCGTGGCGGTGCTGTACAATCTGCAGGCCCTGGTGGTGCTGATCGCCGGTCCGCGGATGCTCCCCGGTCAGGAAACGATCACGGCCGGGCTTGCCGTGGGCACGCTGCTGGCGCTGGTTGGTACGGCGATGATCCTGCTCGGCTGAGAGGCTCTGGCCTCCTGTGATGCCTCGTGCGCCGCATCCGGTTCGGCCGCGCGCGAGGCCATCTCTTCTGCCACCAGTTCGGCCAGCCTGGCCATCGACGCCTGGAGGGCCGTCGTCATGGGCTCCCGCATCGATTCCTCGCCCGGCGGCGGCAGCTCTCGGTGGCCAAGGAGGACTCCATCGAGATCGTGGCGGATTATCGGAAGACACGTCAGCGCCGTTGAGGTGAGGTCAGCCTGTCCGCGTGGCTCTACCTGGTGCTCGCCCATCTGGTCGCCGACTTCATGCTGCAGCCGTATGAGCTGGTCGAGCTGAAGCGACGGCCGATCGGGCTGGCCATTCATGCCGGCATCCATGCCGCGGCCATGGCTGTCCTCGTGGCGGGATTCCTATCACGGTGGTGGGTGGTGGTCCCCCTGGTCGGGATGGTCCATTACTTCATCGACCGGTGGAAGGTCGGCACCGGCGTCACCCAGGGCCCGATGGCCTTGTGGCTGTTTCTCCTGGATCAGGCCTTCCATCTGGGTGTGCTGGCGACGGCCGTCTGGCTGGCGGGCCTGCCGCCGGGCCGGGAGATCATCACAGGGTCGCCGAGACTGACGGGGGGGCTGTTCTTCGCGGTGCCCTACGTGGCCGTGACGTTCGCCGGGGCCATCCTGCAGTACCAGGTCGCCGCGGCGTTTGCCACGCGGGCCCATCCCACGGACCTGCTGCTGTGGCGCCTGCGCACGGAGGGAATCATCATGCGCGGGGTGGCCTTGACGATCGTGCTCTTCCTGACGCCCGGGCTCTGGTGGCTGGGCGCCCTGCCGTTCGCCGCCCGGCTGGTGGCCGATGGCCGCGCCCGCGGTCCGTGGGTTGAAGCGACCACCGGGTATGGCTTTACGATGGTGCTGGGACTCCTCTTTCGGTAGAGAGCGGTCGATGAGCGCGCACGAGAAGGACACGACTGGCGAGCGGCGTCCGGTAACGGTGATGTTCGCCGATATCGCCGGGTTCACGGCGCTGGCGGAGCGGCTCGATCCCGAGACCGTCACCGATACCATGAACGAAATCTTCACCGCTCTGGGTGCCGAGGTGGAAGCGGTCGGCGGGACCGTCGACAAGGTGATCGGGGACAGCCTCATGGCGCTCTTCGGCGCGCCGGTGGCGCATGAGGACGACCCGATGCGGGCGGTCCGCGCGGCCCTGGCCATGCAGCGGGTGATGGAGGCCCGGCGGCCGGCCCTGGAACAGGCGCTCGGCGGGCCGGTCCGGCTGCGCATCGGCATTCACAGCGGGCCGGTGATCTGGGGTCAGGTGGGTCCGGCCGGTCACCAGCAGTGGACGGTGATGGGCGACACGGTGAATCTCGCCTCGCGCCTGCAGCGTGCCGCGCCTGAGGGCGGGGTGCTGATCTCCGACGCCGTGTCCCACCTGGTGCGCGGCGCATTCGTGTGCAAGGCCTGGGAACCAATAGTCATGAAGGGCAAGGCCGAGCCCGTGGCGGTGTACGAGGTGCTCGGCGAGCGAGAACGAGCCGAACCGATCGCGCGTCCGCCGTTCGTAGACCGCGAGCAGGACCTCAGCCTGCTCAACGATCTGTTCGCCCGCGTCCTGCGGGGCCGGGCGCAGGTCGTCATGGTCATCGGCGATGCGGGGGTCGGCAAGACGCGCCTGGTGGAGGAGTACCTCCGCCAGCTGCCCGGCGACGCAGCGCTGTTGCAGACTGCCTGCCCACGCTACGGCGGGAGAAGCCTGGCACCCCTGGCGGATCTGTTCAGACAATTCGCCGGGCTGCACGGTCCGGTGACCGTCCAGGAGGTCGAGGCCCGGATCCCCCTGGGCGAACGGTCGGCGCAGGCGGCGGTCGTGCTGAGCCGCCTGTTCAACCTTGCCGACGTACCGCCCGACGACGGCGTCAGCCGTGAGACTGCCCTGGTCATGGCCGCGGAGGCCATCCGCAAGATGCTGACACGCACGACGGTCGTGTGGATTGAGGATCTGCAGTGGGCTGATGCCGGCACGCGCGAGGTGCTGCCGTTCATCGTCGAGCGGTTGCACGAGACGCCTCTGCTGCTCATCGGCACGCTCCGCGCTGGGGAGGACCCGCCGGCGTGGGGCCGCCGCACCGCGGTGCACGCACTGCAGCTCGATCCGCTGTCGGACGACGATGCCCGCACGTTGCTGCAGGCGATCGTGGGCGGGCCGCTGGCGGACGATGTCGAGCGGGCCATCGTCACGAAGGCCGGCGGCAATCCCTTCTACCTCAGCGAGATCGTTGCAACGCTGCGCAGCCGGGGCACATTGATCCTCGACGACCGCGGGCGCTGGCAGGTGCGGGGGTCGGTGGAGAGCGTGCTCCCCGACAGCGTCCAGGGCGCGCTCCTGGCGCGTCTGGACCGGCTGCCGCCGGACCTCCGGGCGGTGGTCCAGCGGGCGGCGGTCGTCGGGGCGTTGTTCCGGCAGTCGCTGATCGCTGCGCTCTGCCCGGAGGTCGACGTCCCGGCAGGACTCCAGCAACTGGAAGACGCCTATCTGCTCAGGCGCCAGGACCCGCTGGCGGCGGATCCTGAGTACACCTTCGCCCATCCGCTCCTGAGGGAAGTCGCGTCCTCGAGCCTACTGAGCAAGCAACAGGTGGCACTCCACCGCCAGGTGGCCGCGACGATCGAGCGCGTCTACCCCGGGCAGTCGCAGGAACTGGCCAAGGTCATCGGGATGCACTACGCGCTGGGCGGCAGTCCCGGCCAGGCGCTGCCGTATCTTCTCACCGCTGGCAAGGACGCCATCAGGCGGTACGCCACGCGCGAGGCGATGGAGTTGCTCGAGCAGGCGCGTGCCCTCGCTGAGGAGACCGGGCAGGTGGCCAGCCAGGTCGAGGCCTGTGAGGCCCTGGGGGACATCTACCCGCATATCCAGGGCCGCGACGTCAGACACCGTGCCGAGGCCTGGCAGTACGTCGTTGATCACCTCGATCCGGCAGCGGAGCCGCTCAGGGCTGCCCGGGCCATGCTGGCGGCCGCGGAGTGCAAGGCGCTGGAGAACCGGCCCGACCAGGCCTTCGCCATGCTGGAGCGGGCCAAGAGCCTGATCCCGGCCGACCACCTGCTTGAAGGCGAGTGGCTGCGGGTGCGGTCGCGGGTCCTGCTGCTGCCGTCCGAAACACGGTTCGCCGAGGCAGCCGATGATGCCCGGCAGGCAGTCGAGATCGCCAACCGCCGCGGCACGCTACTGGACCGCGCCCGCGCGTACTACGCCCTATCGCATCCGGCGCTGTTGCCGTTGTTGGGCGACGAGGGCACGCGGATGATCCGGGAATGGGCGGCGGAGGCCGAGCGGTCTGGAGAAGAGGGGCTTCTGACCGAAGCCACCATGACGCTGCTTAGCGACTCCTGGACACGAGGACTCGTCGACGACAACATGCTTCGAATGGCCGCCGACGCGCTGCGGAGGGCCGAGGCCCACGAACTGACCGGCGACGAGGCGCGGCTGCGCACGCTCCTGGGATGGGCGATGTTTCTGATAGGCCGGTGGCCGGACGCCGACCGGCATCTCTCCCGTGCGTTTGAGTTGATCACGGCTCGGGAGGAGCGGATCCAGGAATACGGGTTCCTCATCGTCTTGCCGTACTTCCGCGGAAACTTGGCCATGGCGCGCGGGCAGGCGGAGGAGGCCCGGCAGATCTTCGAGGAGGCGCTGGTCAAGCCCAGATTCCACGCCCCCATCTGGCTCAACCACGATCTGGCACGGTGCCAGTGGATGCTGGGCGACCACGTCGCGGCCCGCGCATCGATGGAGCGGGCGCTGGCCGCGCGGGACGCCCTCCGATGCATTGTCTGCGGCTGCCAGGCCAACGGCTTCGCCAGCGAATTCTACGCATCGATGGGAGAGGCCGGGCCTGCCGAGACGCTGGGACGCGCGGCCGAAGAGACGGCTGCGGCCATCGGGCACATCACCACGCGCATCCGCGTGCGGCGTACGCGGGCGCGCCTGGCTCTCCAGCGAGGCGAGGCGCGGGAGGCGGTCGAGGCGGCCCAAGAGGCGGTCGGGCTGAAGGCGCAGATGCCGATGCCCCAGCCCTTCGAACACGGCCAGTCGCTGCTGCTCCTGGGCGAGGCCCATCGGGCAGCCGGGGCGCTTGAGCCCGCGTCCGCCGCCTGGGAGGAGGCGCGGGGCGTGTTCGCCACGCTGGGGGCCGCCTGGCATCTCGGCCTGGTGGATGCCGCGCTGAGTCGGGCCCGCTCTGGCGCCTAGGCAGCCGCGGCCCGCCTGGCAGCGTGCCGGGGTTGGAACGGGAGGTCGTGCCGCAGCCGGTCGTCCCCCGCGTGGACTTGGTATAGTAGTGACCGTGCCTCACGATGGAGGTGTGAGAGATGGGAGTGTGGCGTTTCCTCACGGTAGTCGCAGCGCTGTCCGCGCTTGTCCTCTCGATTGTCCTGATCGGCCCGCAGCGCACGAGCAGTCAGGTCCCCTCGACACGCTATGAGGTGTGGACCATCGACCAGGCCGACGCCGGCCGTGGCGGAGCCCGGCTATTCATCCTCGACGGAGCGCGTCTCGAAGCCGGCCAAGCGGGAACCCCCCTCGTCGTCGATCTGACCGCAGCTGCCACCGGCGTCGGCGACGGACCCGGCGTGCGCCCCCACATGGTCGAGTTCAACAGCACTCACAGCCACGCGATCATCGCCAACGTCGCCACCGGGCATGTGTACATCATGCGCACAGGAGACCGCCGGATCGTCGCGAGCATCGACGTCGGCGAACAGGCGCACCACGCCACCGCTGCCCCCGACGACCCGCTGATCCTGGCCGCTAACCAGAACGGCAAGCGCCTGGCCCGGATCCGCGCGGACTTCGCCGCGGAGCGCTTCACCTACGCTCGCGCCGACGACCTGAACCTCGGCGCGATGGAGGACGCTGCCCACCCGGACAACGCGCCCATCTGCCCGGTGCTCTACCGGGGGAAGGCCTACGCGACCGTGCGGGGCGGCGGGCTGTACGTCGTGGACTATCGCGCGAGCCCCATGCGGGTGGTGAAGACCTACGGACGGGGCGAGGTCGCACCGGCGGGGTGCGGCGGGATCGGCATCGGTGACAAAGTCTACATCAATTCCGGCACCGCGACCTCCTCCGATCTCTACGTGCTGGACGCTGCGTCCGATACCATCCTCAAGCACGTCCGTCTGACCTGGAGCGGCTCGGACGGCCACGGCCTGGTGGCGACGGGCGGCGGGCGGTACCTGTGGATGGGCAACCGGGCCGACCACAACATCGTGGTGATCAACACCAATCGGGACGTCGCATCTGGACTGATCACCGGGGTCGGGGCCGCCCCCGATATCATGGCGCTCTCCCCGAGCGGCCACCATGTCTTCGTCGCGCTGCGTGGACCGAACAACCTGACAGGAGGCCCGACGGCGAAGGGCGAAACGCCCGGCGTGGCCGTCCTGGCGGTGAGCGAGGACGGGCGGGTCGGACGGCGGACCGGGTTCGCGCCGATCGGCGACCAGAGTCCGGCGTCGCCCAGCGATCCTCATACCCTGGGTGTCCGGCTCGTGCGCTGAAGGGCTGAACCACCGGAGGCGGGCGAGATGGCGGAACGAAACGAGATCGTCGACATCATGGCACAGCTGGCGCTCTTTGCCGACCTCAGGCGGCCTCAACTAGAGGCCGCCTCGCACATCTTCGAGGAAGAGTGGTTCACCGAGGGCCAGCGGATCCTCCGGCAGGGGTTTTCGGGGTCAAACTTCTACGTGATCCTCGACGGCGAGGCCGCCGTGCGCATCGACGGCCAGACCCGCGCCACACTCGGCCGGGGCGAGTTCTTCGGCGAGGTCTCGGTGCTGCTCGGCGAGCCGCCGACGGCCGACGTGGTGGCGCTGCGGCCGCTGCGGTGCGTGGTCCTCGGCGCGCCAGAAGTGGAAGCGTTCCTCATCATGTACCCGCGCGTGATGTACCGCATGCTTCAGGCACAAGCCCGCCGGCTTCGGAACGCCAACCTATGGCGGAGCTAGACGCCCGCCCGTTTCCTCCGGGGCGGTACCCGCTGGTCGTGGTCGGCAGCGGGCCGGGCGGATTGCAGGTCAGCTACTTGCTGCGCCGGCTTGGGGTTGAGCACGCCGTGATCTCGGAGGACGCCGGGCCCGGCGGGATGTTCCGCCGCTACCCGCTCTTCCAGCGGCTCAACACCTGGTCGAAGCCCTATGCGATCGCCGAACGCCGGACGCGCCCGTACGAGTGGTACGACTGGAACAGCCTGTTGGGCGATGAACCCGAGCACCGCTCGCTGGTTCCCGAGTTCATGGATGGTGTGTCGTACTTCCCCTCGCGCGCGGAGATGGCCGCCGGATTGCAGGCTTTCGCCGAGCGCGCCAGCATTCAGGTCCAGTACCAGTGCCGGTGGGAGGCCATGCGCCGCGAGGACGACGGCTTCGTGCTGGTGACCTCCGACGGCGAGTACCGGAGCCGGGTCGTCGTCGTCGCCGTGGGCATGGCCGAGCCGTGGAAGCCGCCGATTCCCGGGCTGGAGGATGCGCCGCACTACGTGGAGACCAGACCGGCCAGGGAGTACGCGGGCAAGCGGGTCTTTCTGGTCGGCAAACGCAATTCCGGGTTTGAGGTGGCCGATGCGCTCCTGCCGTGGGCCAGGCAGATCATCCTGGGATCCCCGCGCCCGCCGCTGATCTCGGTGCTGAGTGCCGGCGCGGGAGTCCGGGCCAAGTACCTGGTGCCCTATGAGGACCATATCATGGGCGGCGGGGTCTTTATCCTGGACGCCTCGATCGACCGGGTCGAGCGCGCCGCCGGGGGGTGGAAGGTGGTGACCTCCGGCGAGCGGACCGGCCACATCGAGTTCGTGATGGATCAGGTCATCGCGGCCACCGGGTTCGGCACGCCGCTGCGGGACCTGCCATCGATCGGGGTGGCGACGTTCAGCCAGGGTCGGCTGCCCAGGCAGACCGCCTGGTGGGAGAGCGCGACCGTCCCAGGAATCTACTTTGCGGGAGCCATCACACAGGGCGCCATCGGGCTGCGCAAGCACGGATCGGCCGGCAACTCAGCAGGGGTGGCGGGGTTCCGCCACAATGCCCGTGTCCTCGCCATCCACCTGGCCCGCACCCACTTCGGCGTCCAGATCCCCCGGCCGCCGCTCCGCCGCGAAGAGATCGTCCCGTATCTGCTGTCGGAAGCGACCAGGGCGCCGGAGTTGTGGAATCAGCAGGGCTACCTGGCGCGGCTGGTGATGTTCGATCCTGCAGCCGGGTGCGTCGACGATGGGATCGTCCCGCTGGCCGCGTTCGTCGACGCCGAAGGACCGGACGCCGTGGCGATGGCGGTGGAGACAGACGCCAGCGGCGAGCACCATCCGACGGTCTACATCCGGCGGGAGGGACGGGTCGGCGAGCACGCGCTGCCGGCGAATCCGCTGAATACCTACGAAGGCACCCGGTACCAGACCGAGCTGACGGCGCTGCTGGCGGGCCTGATCTGAGGATCTGGCGCCGGCCAGGACGCGGGACTGGCCTAGTGGCGGTGGGACTCGCTGGTCGCGCGCAGGCGCCGTGCCACCTCACGCAGCAGGGCGAGGGTGATCTTGGGATTCCGCTCCAGCAGCCTGGCGAAGTCCCAGGAGGCCAGGCCCAGGCAGACCGTGGGCTCGTGCGCGACCACATGGGCTGTGCGCGGCTGCTGATCCAGGACTGAGAGCTCCCCGAAAAAGTCGCCCGGACCCAGGTGAGCCAGCGCCTGGCCGCCGCGGACGACGCGGGCGCGCCCACTGACGATCAGGTAGAACCCGGTCCCGATCTGCCCCTGCCGGACGATATACTGACCCGCCGCGAACTCGATGTCCTGAGCCCGTGAGGCGATCGCCTGGAGAGAGCGGTCGGTCATGCCGGCAAAGAGCGGCACGCCGCGCACCAGTTCGACCTTCCGCTTCTTTGTCATCGTCATGGTTATCGCCCCGGGTTCGACATTTTCGGTGGTCCTGCCGGTCTGCTCCCCCGGCGGGGGTCATCGCGTCAGATCACCGGGCGTGAATGAACGTAACATCTCGTCGCAGAGCTTCTGCCTCGTCCGCCACTCCGAGAGAGGCGCGGCGCAGACCACGTAGTGCAGGCGCTGCGGGCCCGTCACCAGGAGCCCGACCGACGCCCACTCGCGTCCGCGGGTGGAGCCGGTGAGCTCGAACCGGTACCAGGCGACCTGGTCCGTGCTGGAACCCATGCGCTGGAATCCTGACACGCCGTGCATCGGCAGCAGGGTCATGGCCAGCCGCCTGACTTCGTTCTCCGGGAGCGGTCCGCCTTCCGTGCGGGTCATCACCACGAGAAACTCGGTGGCCGTGTTTTCAGGGTACTCGTTGGGAGACATGGGAGAAGGAAGAAACCAGACGCGGCGGCCTTGGTCCGTATCGGCTTGCGGCCACGATGAGGGCCGGGCGATGGTGAAGCCGTGCTCCGGGCTGGTGTACGGCACGAGCGTCGGGCCGGCCTGGCGGGAGCAGCCGGAAAGAGCGAGCGCCGACAGGAGCACCAGGCCGATGGGAGCCAGCAGGCAGCGGGCCACAACTCTCCTCTACGCCGGAGATGGCCCCGGCGCCTGCCGTCCCGCCCTTGCCCCCGCTGCTCCAGCGGGGCATGATGGCGGAGGAGGCGGGCAGGCGATGACGTCGGTCAACATCGAGCCATCGGTCGCTCCCCACCTTCGCCTGGGCGTCGTGGAGGCGGAGGGCGTCACCGTCGTGGACCATGATCCTGCCCTGTGGTCCGAGATTGAGGCGACCGCCGCGCGGCTCCGCGCAGAATTCGCCGGCCGGGAGCCGGCGCAGATCGACGGCCTCCAGCCGGCCCGCGAGCTCTACCGCGGGATCGGCGTGGACCCCACGAAACTGCGGCCGTCCTCCGAGGCCCTGCTGCGCCGGGTCCTGCGCGGGGACGGGCTGCCAAAGATCAACTCGCTGGTGGACATCAACAACCTCTGCTCGCTGGAGTTTTTGCTCCCCATCGGGCTGCACGACCTGGGTCAGGTTGCCGGTGACATCACGCTTCGGCGCGGCGGGCCCGGCGAAGGCTACGAGGCCATCGGGAAGGGCTGGTACAGCGTCGAAGGGCGGCTCACCGCCGCCGACGACCGGGGGCCGTGCGGGAGCCCCACCACTGACTCGCAGCGCACGATGATCACGCTGGCGACCCGCCGCTGCCTGATGCTCGTCTACGCGCCGCGCCGGATCGAGCCGGCCGTGCTGAAGGCGCATGCGGGGCGCGCCGCGGCGCGGATCGCCCGCTACGCCGGAGGCACTATCGTGCAGGCCACGGTGCTGTAGCCCGTCACGTTGGAGCGTGCCGTGCCGTCGCCCACCATGCGCGCTGCGTGCCTCCCTGCTCCCGCGCCGATCGAGACGGCGCCGCTGGTCATAGGCGACCGGCCGACGCCCGCCCCCGGTCCGGGTGAGGTGCGGATCAGGGTGCAGGCGTGCGGCGTCTGCCACACCGATCTGCACATCGCCGAGGGCGACCTGCCGCCGCACCGGTCGCCGGTGATCCCCGGTCATCAAATCGTCGGGCTTGTGGACGCGCTTGGGACGGGGGTAGATGCCGCGCTGGCCGGCGCGCGCGTGGGCGTCACCTGGCTGGCCTGGGCGGACGGCGACTGCCCGGCCTGCCGCCGGGGCGACGAGAACCTCTGCGAACGCGTCCAGTTCACCGGGTACGACGTTGATGGTGGGTTCGCGGAGTTCGCGCTGGCCCGCGCGGCGTTTGTCGTCCCGGTGCCGGTGCGCTTTGGCCCCGATGAGGCGGCGCCGCTGCTGTGCGGCGGCGCGATCGGCTACCGGGCGCTTCAGGTGGCCGGGGTGCAGCCGGGCGAGTGGCTGGGGCTGTTTGGGTTCGGCGCCTCGGCCCACCTGGCGCTTCAGGTGGCCCGCCACCGGGGCTGCCAGGTCGCGGTGGTGACCCGGGGCGCGGCACACCGCGCGCTGGCCGAAGATCTCGGCGCCCACTGGGTCGGTGAACCGGGGGCAACACCGCCGCGCCCGCTGGACCGCGCCATCGTGTTCGCGCCCTCGGGCCAGGTCGTGCAGGACGCGCTCCGGGCCGTCCGGCCGGGAGGCACAGTCGCCATCAACGCCATCGCCATGGACGCCCTCCCGGCGATGCCGTACGCGACGATCTACGGCGAGCGCGTGCTGCGCTCGGTCACCAACCTGACCCGCGCCGACGCGCGGGAGTTCCTGGCGACCGCGGCAGAGATTCCCGTCCGCGTGGAGGTCGAGATGTTTCCGCTGGAAGGCGCCAACGACGCGCTGCAGCGGCTGAAGGCGCGCACGCTACGCGCTGCCGCGGTCCTGCATCTCACCTAAACCACAGCGGGTGCCGTCAAGCCCGCTAGCCCGCGCGGAGTCTGCCGCGTTTCTACTTCTTCCACTTGATGGTGCAGCCCTTGGGGGCCGTGCTGGCCGGCGTCGGATCCCGGCCCGCCAGCACCGCCTCGATGGCATCACCGAGGTAGTGCTGGCCGACGGCGGATGCGTCCTCGAAGTTGTCGTCCGGCGCCCCGTGGTAGCGCAGCGTCCGCTCGCGGTCGAACAGGAAGATTTCGGGCGTCCGCGTGGCGCCGTAGCGACGCGCGACCTCCTGCGTCTCGTCGACCAGGTACGGGAAGGGATAGCCCTTCTCGCGCGCGCGGGTCTTCATCGCCTCGAACGAGTCGTCCGGATAGGCGACGGGATCGTTGCTGTTGATCATGATGAACTGCACCCCGCGCCCCGCGTACTCGCGCGCCACGGCGATCAGGCGATCCTCCCACGCCTTCACGTACGGGCAGTGGTTGCACCAGAACACGATGCCCAGTACTGCCTTGTCGGCAGACCGGTCGGGCGAGACCACCGACCCGTCGGTGGCGGTCAGGGCGAAGGGCTGGAGTCGTTCACGCAGTGCCAGCGGCATGGCGACCCTCCTTAGAGATGACCATCGTCCGTACGGGTATCAGAGCGCGCCCGAATAGCGTCCTTGAACATCGTGACCGTCGGCAGAGGAGAGAGCCGACCGGTTTCCGTGCGGTAGGTCCGGCAGGTGAGCATCGCCTGGCCCTGCACGCCCTCCGGTTGCAGGTCGATGCCGTCGAACCGGATGGTGGGAGAGCCAGGGAACCGGTGCCGGTCAGCCTCCTCCTGGGTTTCAATCTTGATGATCTCGATCTCGCACGCCAGGCCCTCTTCCTGCACGACCTGGCGCAGGCGTGCCAGCGCCTCGGCGTGCGAAGGACAATCTTCCCAATAGAGGAATTCAACATGCACAGGAGGTCGGCTCCTCTTTCATGCATAACTGTCGAACCCGCCTCTGGTCTTCCCAGATCTCACGGATCGTCCTGGTGTCGATGGTCGCGCTCCTGGTCACGGCCTGCGCGGGGCTGCAGACCCTGCTCTCGGGACTCACCGTCACCACCGTCGCGTCGGGACTCGACATCCCGTGGGCGCTCGCCTTCGTTCCCGATGGCCGGCTGTTCTTCACCCAGCGGAACTCCGGCCAGATCCGTGTGATCGTCGGCGGCGTGCTGCAGCCGACACCGGCCGTCACGCTGCCCGTGTGCTGTGCCTCGGGGGAGGGCGGAGCGCTGGGCCTGACCCCAGACCCCAACTTCGCCGCGAACGGGTTCCTCTACGTCTACTATACGCACACGCAGACCGGCGTGCCACGCAACCGGATCGAGCGGCTGATCGTCTCAGGCAACACCGCGACACGTGACCTCATCCTGCTGGATGGCATTCCCGGCTCCCTCGACCGGCACAACGGCGGCCGGCTGAAGGTCGGCCCCGACGGGATGCTCTACGCGACGATCGGTGATACGAACGACACCACGCTTCCGCAGAACGCTGGCTCGCTGGCCGGCAAGATTCTCAGGATGACGTTGACCGGTCAGGTGCCACCCGACAACCCGTTCCCCGGCTCACTCGTCTACACCCTCGGGCACCGCAATCCCCAGGGCCTGGCGTGGGACCGCTCAGGAGCGCTCTACGCGACCGAGCACGGACCGACATCGAACGACGAGGTAAACCACATCCTGCCCGGCCGGAACTACGGCTGGCCGATCATCGTCGGTCGCGGCGGCAACCCCGCGTATGTGGATCCGCTTTTCCTGTTCTTTCCAGAGACCTGTGCACCGTCGGGGGCGACATTCGTGACGAGCAACCTGATCCCCGAGTGGAACGGCGACCTGCTCTTCACCTGTCTGCGCGGCGTCCACCTGCACCGGTTGCGGCTGGCCGGGCCCGGCGCCGATCTGATCGTACAGTCTGAGGCACTGTACGCGAACGTCTACGGGCGCATGCGCGATGTGGCCGTCGGACCCGAGGGCGCGGTCCACGTGTCGACCAGCAACGGCGGTGGAGCGGATCAGGTCCTCAGGATCGCCAGGTAGGAGGCGGGCCATCGCGATCGTGCGTGTCGGATTGCTGGGAGTCGAGGTGACCACACGGTACCGGCCCCGAACCGAGGTCGAGCGCTGGCAGATTCAGGACCGGCTGTCACTACGACTCCGGCAGTTGGGCTGTGGGAACGTGCGGTTTTTCGAGGCGGCCAGCGGGAAGCTGGGCTTTCGCGTCCGGGCGGGCTGGCGGCCGCCGCCCGCGCTCCTGCAGGCACTGGAGGCGGTCGACTCCCTGCCGCCGGACGCGGGATCGCCGGACGCCGGATCGTCGAACGCCGGATAAGGAGGTCAAACCGTCGCCATGGGCATCCTGGGTCTGGTGGGCGCCGCGATGGTCTTCGTCGGGTTCGCAGCCCTCGGCGGGCTGCTGGCGGTACTGACAGGCGCCAGAAGCCGCATGCGAGGCCCGCGGCGTCTGGCGCTTTTCAGCCTGCTGGCGGCAATCCTTGTTGCGGGGGGGGCAGCGCTGACGCGGCCCGAGGCGCGCGCGGCCGTGGCGGGGTTTGCGCTCGTGCCGTTGCTGGCGGCCTATCTGATGGCCAGGGCCGACCTGCGGCGGTCGGGCTAACGGGGCGGGCAGTTCAGGCAGTGATTGGTCAGGTGCAAGACCATCTGCCCGTCCGCCTTCCCGATTCCCGCGATCTCCGTCTGCGTGTCGCTGACGACTTCCCGCCAGAACGGCCGGCCGCCCACCATCACGAAGGACAGGCGGCTGCCGAGCGCGCCCCAGTCGTAGTACAGCGTCGCCTCGTGCACCAGGCCGGCGTCGTCGACCACGGCCCTGATCATGTAGGGGCCGGCGCCTGACCTGACAATCGAGTCGCGCTGGCTGGGCGACCACAGCCACCTGGCGATGGCCCGCCGCGCCGTCGGATCCTTGAGAAACGCCTGTTGCCCGTACTTCTGCATCATCTCGGTGACGATGTCCTGACGCACGCCGCCGAGCAGATACTTGCCGCCGCCGCGCTCCTCCTGGATGAAGATGTCCTGAAACGGGAGGAACTCGGCGAGTTTGTGCTCGGCCTCGATGACGTCGGTCAGGGCGGTGCGGATGGCGGCTGTCGCGGGCCGCAGTAAGAGCGGCACGTCGAGACGCGTGATGGTGGCCTTCCGCCGGCGCGGGTCGCCGTTGGCCGCGCGCGACTCGACAAAGTTGCCGGCCGCCAGGACCTTGATCCGCCCCGTGGGGATGTTCAGCGTGGCCGTCGCGGTGAAATTGGCCGTCATCGTGTACGGCTCCGGATACGGATCCGCCACCACACGCGCCAGCAGCGCCTCAACGGTGGTGCCCTGGGCGGCCGCGGGCGAAAGGGAGATCAGGACGGCGAGCGAGGCAACGATCGCCCTCCGGCGGGCGGTCGTGAACATAACGGCATGATTATAGCGCGCCCCCCAGGAGTCGTGAAGAACCCCGCTCCGCCGGATGCCGTAGGCTATAATGGGCATAACATGAGCGGAGAAACCTTAGGCACCAGCGAGGCTGGACGGAGTGCTGCGCTACACTGATGCCGACCTGAGATTCCTGGCCGCCGCCGTGGGGGCCGGGAATCGTGACGCCGTCGAGGAGCACCTCCGAATCTGGCGCGCTGATCCCGAGCGCGTTGAGCCCTGGCTGGACGACGATCGCATCCTTCGGTCGCTGATGGCGGACGACCGGGCGGTGGTGGAGTTGTCGCCGCGGTTCCTGTTCACCGTCCTGCTGCGACGCATCAGGCGCGACCTGACCGAGATCCCCTATACCGTCGAACGGATCGAACCCGACGGCCGGCTGGTGGTGTTCGACGCCGGCGTCGTCCACGCGTTGCTGGGGGTCCAGGAGATGTTCGAGTACCTGGTGGAGCTCCTGGTCTCGTTCGAGCGCACAGAGACGGTGACCGTCAGACGCTCCCACCCCCGGCACGAGGTCCGCCGGCTCAACACGTTGAGCATCGACGATATGGTGGAACTGGCCGGCCTGGTCGAGCCGCCCATGCGGCCGCTGATCTTCCGCCGGATCGGCGACATCGCCCTGTTCACCACCGGGCTGTTTCCCGAGGCGATCCGCCGGGAGCCGCGACGCCCGCTGCCGTCCACACTTGGGGCCACGGCGCCGCGCCGGTGGCGACGGCTGGAGGACTATGAAGAAGAGGGTCGCCGGTTTTACCGCCTGGCGGCCGACCAGCTCTCCGATTCCCACCCCGGCCTGGCCCGGGTGCTGGTCCGTCTCGCCGAGGAGTTCACGATCGCGCGGAAGCCGCTGGCTGTGCTCTCCGAGCGCTACGTCTCCTGGGCCCGTCCCTACTGGGCTCCGCCGTACGGCACGACATCTGGCGAGTGGTCCGCGCCCTCCTAGCCGCCGCGATTTCCGTACCGCTCCCAGTGCACCAGGTCCTCCAGGGGCCTGCGGCCCCGCCCGGCGAGCACCCGCAGGGCGAGTCGTTCGATCCGGCCGCGGCCGCGCGAATCCGGATAGCCGAGCGCGACCGTAATCGCCAGCACCGCCCCCTCGGGGAGTCCCAGCACCGCCCGGGCCTCGGCGTCGTGGTGCAGTGAGGCGGGACACGACGCGATGCCCAGGCTCCAGGCCGCCAGCATCAGGTTCTGGGCGCACCGGCCCGCGTCGAACAGATCACGGGCCGCCTCGACGACGACGATGACGGCCGCCGCCGCGCTGGCCAGGTGCGCGGCGAATCGCCCGCAGCGGCTCAACCGGCGCATGGTCTCGCGCTCGGTCACGGCGATAAACTGCCAGGGCTGGCGGTTGCGCGAACTGCCGGCGCGGCGCGCCGCATCCAGGATCTTCAACAGGGTGGGTCGATCGATGGGGCGGTCGAGGTAACTCCGAAGGTCGCGTTTGGTCACCAGGCAGCGGTAGGCGTCCATGCGCGGGGATTCGCGGCGCCGGCAGGGGCTTCCCGCCGCGGGACGGTGGGTCCGCGCTCCGGCGGTCCGCGCTCCACCGGTCCG
>JACQHU010000042.1 GCA_016198805.1 Armatimonadota bacterium | reverse complement strand
GTCTGCAGCTGATCGCAGCGGCTCGCCCTCCTCAGGCGGGAGATCGGGGACGACGATGCCGTCCACGCCAGCCTCCCCGGCCTCGCGGCCGAACGCCTCGAGGCCGAACTGCAGGACAGGATTGTAGTACGAGAGCAGGACGATGGGCTGGGCCACGCGCGGCCGCACGCGTGCGACCAGCGCCAGGACATCACGCAGGCTGACCCCGCCAACCAGCGCGCGCTGCGCGGCCCGCTGGTTGATCGGTCCGTCGGCGATGGGGTCGGAAAATGGGACGCCGATCTCCAGCAGGGCGGCCCCGGCCTCCGCCGCAGATACCAGGAGCGCCTCGCTTGCCCCCGCCGATGGATCGCCGGCCATGAGAAACGGGATGAGCGCCCGGCGGCCCCGGGCACGCAGGCCCTCGAAGGTCGCCGTGATGCGGCTGGTTGACCTGCCCTCGGCGCTCACAGCGTCTCTCCCAGCGCCCGCGCGACGACCTGCACATCCTTGTCGCCGCGGCCGGAAAGCCCGACGAGCACGGTGGTGCCGCGGGGCAGCGACGGCGCCAGATGCTGCAGGTAGCCGATGGCATGGGCGGGTTCCAGAGCCGAGAGAATGCCCTCGGTGCGAGCCAGGAGCTGGAAGCCTTCCAGCGCGGTCCGGTCGTCAGCCGCCACGTACTCCGCCCGCCCCGTTTCTTTCAGGAGGGCGTGCTCAGGCCCCACGCCCGGGTAGTCAAGGCCCGCCGAGATCGAATGGGTCTCGCGCACCTGACCGTCCGCATCCTGCAGCACATAGCTGAACGCACCATGCAGCACCCCGGGCGCGCCCGCGACGAGCGTGGCGGCGTGACGCCCGGTCTCCAGGCCGTCGCCGCCCGCTTCCACGCCGATCAGGCGCACGGGATCCTCACGGAACGCATGAAACAGCCCCAGCGCGTTGCTGCCGCCGCCGACGCAGGCCAGGGCGATCTCGGGAAGCCGGCCCGCCTGCTCGAGCAACTGCGCGCGCGCCTCGCCTCCGATCACCGACTGGAAGTCGCGCACGATGGTTGGATACGGGTGCGGGCCCACCACCGAGCCGATGACGTAGAAGGTCGTGGTGACGTTGGTCACCCAGTCACGCAGCGCTTCATTGATGGCGTCTTTCAGGGTGCGGCTGCCCGACTCGACAGGGATCACGCGGGCCCCGAGCAGCTGCATGCGGAAGACGTTGAAGCTCTGGCGCGCGACGTCTTCCGTCCCCATGTACACCTCGCATGGGAGCCCGACCACCGCCGCCGCGGTGGCGGTGGCGACGCCGTGTTGTCCGGCGCCCGTCTCGGCGATGATGCGCTGCTTGCCCATTCGCCGGGCCAGGAAGACCTGGCCCAGGGCGTTGTTGATCTTGTGCGCGCCGGTATGCAGCAGGTCCTCGCGCTTCAGGTAGATCCTCAGGCCGAGTTCGTCAGAGAGTCGCCGGGCGAAGTACAGCGGCGTCGGCCGGCCGCAGTAGTGCCGCAGCGCGTCATGCAGTTCGGCGCGGAACGCCGGTTCGGCCGCGAGGCGAGCATACGCCGCCTCCAGTTCGTCGAGGGCCGGCACCAGGGTTTCAGGGACATACCGGCCGCCGAAGCGCCCGAAGCGGCCCGCCTGAGTCATGCTAGGAGAGGCTCTCACCATCGCACCTCGCTCTCTGATCTGGAAGGAGGCGGCGTGGCCTCCGCCGGCGGCACCACGACCTCCGCATCCACCGCGCGCACGGCCGCGATGAATGCCCGGATCTTGTCCGGATCCTTCCGGCCCTCAGTCTCAACGCCCGAACTGACATCGACGCCGTAGGGCCGCACCGCGCGGATGCCCGCGGCCACGTTCTCGGGCGTGAGCCCGCCGGACAGGATCACGGGCAGGACCCTGGCCACGGGCGCGGCCAGCGTCCAGTCGAAGGTCTGACCGGTGCCGCCCCGCACGCCGGCCCGGTGCGTGTCCAGCAGGATCGCGGCCACCGGCAGCGCCCGAAGGGCCGCGACATCCAGCGGGCCGGCGACCTGCACCGCTTTGATCACCGTCACGCCGAGCGCCCGCACGGCGGCGCAATACTCCGGCGTTTCGTCGCCGTGCAACTGCACCGCGTCCAACCGCACGCCGTCGATCCACGCCCGCATGCGGTCGAGCGGTGCGTTCACCACCACGCCCACGCGGCTCACGAACGGCGGGAGGGCCCCCGCGATGCGCCGGGCCAGTGCTGTGCTCACCTGCCGCCGGCTGGGCGCAAAGATCAGCCCGATGGCGCTGGCGCCGGCGTCGGCCGCAGCCACGGCCGCGGCTTCATCTTGAATCCCGCAGATCTTCACCCGGATCATGCCATCATCCAGCAGCGGGCAGGTGTCATCCAGTCAGCTGCACTTCCTATGCCCGGTGCCGCACGCCCCGGTAGTACGCCATCTTCATCGCCTCTTTGGCCCGCTCGAGGGTCTCCTGGGCTTCAGCCCTCGCGCGGCGGCTCCCCTCGACGATGATCTCCTCCACGTACTCCGGCCGCTCCGCGAAGCGGCGCCGGCGCTCCCGGATGGGGTCGAGAAACGCGTTGAGCGCATCGGCCAGCCGCTTCTTGACCTCCACATCCCCGACCCGGCCGGCCCGGTAGCGGTCTTTCAGGTCCTCCACCTCCGCCTTGTTGGCATTGAACGCATCATGATAGATGAACACCGGGTTTCCCTCAACGGTCCCCGGATCGGTGGGGTGGATGCGCCGGGGATCGGTGTACATCCGCATGACCCGCTGCGTCACCGTCTCGCGGTCGTCGGAGAGGTAGATGACGTTGCCGATCGACTTGCTCATCTTGGCCTTGCCATCGGTCCCCGGCAGCGTACCCACCTCGCCGATCAGCGTCTCGGGCTCGGGGAACACCGGCGCGAACACCTCGTTGAACCGCCGCGCGATCTCCCGGGTCACCTCCAGGTGCGAGGCCTGGTCCTTGCCCACCGGCACGATCTCCCCACACACGCTCAAGATGTCCGCCGCCTGAAGCACCGGATAGCTCAGCAAACCCGCCGACGGCTGCGTGATGTGGAGGTCGCGCATCATTTCCTTCAACGTCGGCACGCGCTGCAGCCGCGGCACGGACACCAGCATGGAGAAGATCAGCTGGAGTTCGGGGACCTGAGGCACTGCCGACTGCAGGAAGATCGTCGAGCGGTCGGGATCGATGCCCACGCTGAGGTTGTCCAGGACCACGTCACGGATGTTCTGTTCGATCTCCTCGAGCTGGTCGAGCCGCGTCGTCAGGAGATGGTAGTCGGCGACCAGGAAGAAGCAGTCGTACTCCTCCTGGAGCCGAACCCGGTTGGCCAGCGTGCCGACATAGTGCCCCAGGTGGAGCTTGCCGGTCGGACGATCCCCCGTCAGCAGGCGTCCCTTTTTCATGTGCGTGCTCCTCCTGTCTGTCCGGTTCCGTCTGAGCGCAGGGGTCCGGCAGCGGCTTCCGCCGCCCGCCGCAATGCCCGTAGGTGTGCGGCGGGGTCGGGGCTGGCCATCAACGCCGTCCCCACCAGGATGGCGTCGATGCCTGCGCGGCAGACGCGCGCCACATCGGCGGGCGTCTCAATGCCGCTCTCGCTGACGACCGCGATGCCCTGCGGGATGCGCGGCCGGAGGCGCGCCGTGGTCTCGAGGTCAACGGAGAAGTTCCTGAGGTCGCGGTTGTTGATCCCGATCACCCGCGCGCCGGCGGCCAGACCGTCGTCCAGGTGCGCCTCGCTGTAGACTTCCACGAGCGCGGTCATGCCCAGGGCACCGGCCAGCCGCGCCAGTGCCGCGAGCTCCCCTCGCTCGACGGTGCCCGCGATGAGCAGCACCGCATCGGCGCCCAGCGCCCGCGCTTCGTACACTTGGTAGGGATCCACGACGAAGTCCTTTCGCAGCGCCGGCAGTCCCACCGCGCCCCGTACGGCCCGCAGGTCCTCGGCGCTCCCGTGGAAGTACCGCGCGTCGGTCAACACCGAGATCGCGGCCGCGCCGGCGTCCTGGTAGAGCCGGGCCACTGCCGCCGGATCGGCGTCTGCGCGGATCGCACCCGCCGACGGCGAGGCCCGCTTGACCTCGGCGATGATGCGCACCGGCGGGCCTGCGATGGCCGCGGCGAAATCCCGCGCGGGCGGGGCCGCGGCCGCCCGGGCCTGCAGGTCGGCCAGGGAGACCGCGGATCGGCTGGCCGCTACCTCCTGGCGCTTGTGCGCGATGATCTCGTCCAGCACCGTCGTCATGTCACCTTGGTCAGCGCCCGCAGCGCCTCCAGTTTCTCGTACGCAGCCCCCGAGTCGATCGAGCGCGCGGCCAGCGCCATGCCCTCCCGGAGGTCCTCGGCCAGTTCGGCGGCGGCAAGCGCCGCGGCGGCATTCAGCACCACGATATCCCGCGACGGCCCCCGCTGCCCGCGCAGCACCGCCACCGTCACCTCGGCATTCTGCTGCGGAGTGCCGCCGGCGATGGCGTCTGGCGGCGGCGCGTCGATCTTCAGCGATGACGGGTCCAGTATCGACACGTGCACCCGGCCGTCGCGCAGTTCGGCCACCTGGGTCGGGCCCAGGGTCGACATCTCATCCATCCCGTCGCCGTGGACGACCATGGCGCGTCGCACCCCCAGTTCGCCCAGCACCTCGGCCATGATCCGCACCAGCGCGGGATCGTACGTGCCCACCAGCAGGTACGCGGCCCCGGCAGGGTTCGCCAGCGGACCGAGGATGTTGAAGACGGTCCGGATGCCAATCTCCTTCCGCGGCCCGGCCGCATGCTTCATCGCCGAGTGGTAAATCGGCGCGAACAGGAACCCGATGCCGATGTCCTCGATGCAGCGCTGCACGACCTCGGGCGCGACCTGAATGTTCACGCCCAGCGCCTCCAGCACGTCGGCCGCGCCCGACTGCCGGCTGACCGCGCGGTTGCCGTGCTTGGCCACGTACCCCCCCGCGCCGGCCACCACGAACGACGTCGTCGTGGAGATGTTGAACGTGCTCACCCGGTCGCCGCCGGTCCCGACCACGTCGACGAGATGGTCGACCCGCGGCATCAGCCGCAGCGCCCGCTCTCGCATGGCGCGGGCGAACCCGGCGATCTCGTCCACGGTCTCCCCGCGCATCCGCAGCGCCGTGATGAATGCCGCGATCTGCGCCGGCGTGGCCTGCCCGTCCATGATCTCGCCCATGGCGGCCCAGGCCTCCTGCTCGGACAGCGTCTGGCGGTCAGCCACCGCACGGATGGCCTCGCGGATCATAATGCAACCTCCCTTCGGCCGGCGCGCGGCGCCGGGACATGCGTCGTCTGGCGCGCCGGCGGCTGGACCGCCCCGGACTCCAGATGCGAGCCCGGCGCGGCGGCGACCGGAGCCATGTGCGGCACGCCGGCCAGGGTCAGGAACCGCGACAGCAACGCCCTCCCCACGGCCGTGAGCACCGATTCGGGATGAAACTGCACCCCTTCGACCGGCCAGGTCCGGTGCCGCAGACCCATGATCGTGCCGTCGTCCAGGTGCGCCGACACTTCCAGAACATCGGGCAGCCCCTCGCGCACGACGATCAGCGAGTGATAGCGCGTCGCCTCAAAGGGGACCGGCAGCCCCTCGTAGATCGTGCGGCCGTCGTGGGAGATCATCGACGTCTTGCCGTGGACCGGCGCCGGCGCCCGCACGACCCGTCCGCCGAACGCCTCGCCGATGCACTGGTGCCCCAGACAGACACCCAGGATCGGGATCTCCCGCCCCAGCCGGCGGATCGCCTCGACCGAGATGCCGGCCTCCTTCGGTGTACACGGTCCCGGCGAGATCACGATGGTCTGGGGACGGCGGGCGGCCAGCGCCTCCACCGTGATGGCGTCGTTGCGCACGACCTCCAGGTCCACCCCAAACGACCCCAGGTGCTGGACCAGGTTGTACGTGAACGAGTCGTAGTTATCGATGACGACAATCATCGGAGCACACCTGCCTTCAGCAGCGGCTGGCGCGACCGGCCGACGATCTCCAGCGCGCGCACCAGCGCTTTCGCCTTGTTGACCGTCTCCCGGTACTCCCGTTCGGGGATCGAGTCGGCCACGATCCCTGCCCCGGCCTGGATGTAGGCGCGGTCACCGGCCACGACGATCGTGCGCAGCGTGAGCGCGGTGTCCATGTTGCCCGAATAGCCGATGTAGCCCACCGCGCCGCCGTACGGCCCCCGGGCCACCTGCTCGAGTTCGTCGATGATCTCCATGGCCCGGATCTTGGGCGCGCCGGTCACGGTGCCGGCCGGAAAGCACGCCCGCAGGACGTCGAAGGCATCGCGGCCGGCGCCCAGTTGTCCGCGCACCACGCTGGCGATGTGCATCACGTGACTGAACCGCTCAACCGTCATCAGATCGGCCACCTCAACGGTCCCGTACCGGCTGACGCGGCCGGTGTCGTTCCGGCCCAGGTCCACCAGCATCACGTGCTCGGCCCGCTCCTTCTCGTCGGCCAGCAGTTCCTCGGCCAGCCGCCGGTCGTCGGCCTCGTTGAGACCGCGGGGCCGCGTGCCGGCCAGCGGGCGAGTCTCCACGATCCCGTCTTCCAGACGCACCAGCATCTCCGGCGACGATCCGACGATCTTCACCCCCTCGAAGTCCAGGAAGAACATGTAGGGGGATGGATTCACCATCCGCAGCGCCCGGTACACATCCAGCGCGTCGACGCCGATGGTCCGGGCCGAGAAGCGCCGCGACAGCACGACCTGGAAGATGTCGCCGGCCAGGACGTACTCTCGCGCCCGTTCCACCGCCTGCAGGAATTGCGCGGTGGTCATCTCCTGCTCCATCACCGGGTCAACGCGTCCGGTCGACTCGGGCGGGACCAGCGGCGTGTACAACTGGTCGTAGATGCGTTCAATCGTCTCTACGGCGACCCGGTAGGCCTCCGCGGCGCTCCCGTCCACTGTCGCGTTGGCGACGATCCGCATGGCATGCGTGACGTGGTCGAAGATCACCACCGTGTCGGTCATCACCAGGTAGCAGGTCGGCAACCCCAGTGGATCGGGCGGCCGGTGAGGCAACCGCTCCCAGAGCCGGACGCAGTCGTAGGCGAAATAGCCCACCAGGCCGCCGTAGAACCGCGGCAGGTCGGGATGCGCCACCGGCCGGTAGCCGGCCAAAAGGCGTCTGGCGATGTCGAGTGGATCGGTCTCGGTCGCGAACGACCGGCCCGGCGCCTGAACCTCCACCTGCCGGTCGTAGGCACGGATGCGGGTGGTCGGCCTGGTGCCGATAAATGAGTAGCGGCCGAGCTTTTCGCCGCCCTCGACGCTCTCCAGCAGGTAGGCCTCGCTGCTGTCGCGCAGCTTGAGGAACGCCGAGATGGGCGTCTCCAGGTCAGCCGCCAGTTCGCAGACGACCGGAATCAGGTTCCCCTCCCGGGCGCGGGTGAGGAACTCGGTCTTGGTCGGCGAGATCGGCAACCGGCTCATCGGCTCACGGCTCCTTCGGCAGCGCCTTCGCCACCGCGCCGTCCTGCGGCAGCACCTCACGGATCGTTCCTGTCTCGAGGCCCCGGTGCAGCCGGTGAAATTCGGCTTCAAAGCGCGCCAGCGCCCGCAAGATGGCTTCCCGGTTGTCGCGGCAGATCGCCGCCCACATGGCGGCCGGACTGCGCGCCATGCGCGTCATCTCCACCATGGCCGGACCCGCGATGGCCTTCGCGTCGTCCGCAGCGGCCCGCAGGAGCGCCACGCTGACGAGATACGGCAGATGGCTGACCTGCGCCACCAGTTCGTCGTGCTGCACCGGGTCGAGGACGATCGGGCGCATGCCCAGACGCACGACGACCGCCTGCAGCACGGCGACATCGTCCGGCGGCGTGCGGGGAGTCGGGGTCAGGATGAACGGCCGGCCGTCCAGCAGCGCCGCGTCGGCCGCGGCCATCCCCTGTCCCTCTGTCCCGGCCATCGGGTGCCCGCCGACAAATCGGATGCCCCCAGGCAGCGCGCGGCTGATCGCCGCCACGACGGGCGCCTTCACGCTGCCGACGTCGGTCAGGAACGCGCCCGCGCGCATCCGGCGGGCGGTGGCGATCGCGACCTGCACCACCTGATCCAGCGGGACGGCCACGATGACCAGGTCCGCCGCCTCCACGGCCTCCAGGTCGACTCCACCGCGATCCAGGGCGCCACGCCGCTGCGCCTCGGCGACGGCCCCAGGGTCGACATCGATCCCCACGACGCGCACGCCGACCTGACGCAGGCGCAGCGCCAGCGACCCACCGATCAGCCCCAGGCCGACGACCGCAGCGGTGTGCGGAAATGGCCCGGGGGACGCTTCCATCGGTCGTCTCAGATCGCGCGGCCGATGGCCTGGGCGAGCAGCCGCAGCGAAGCCATCAGGTCAGCGAAGTTGTCCGGATTCAGCGACTGCGGGCCGTCGCTCAGGGCAGCGGCGGGATTGGGGTGCACTTCAACGAGGAGCCCGTCGGCGCCGGCCGCAACCGCCGCCCGCGCCATCGGCGCCACATACCGCCACTTCCCGGTGCCGTGGCTGGGATCGACGATGACCGGCAGGTGCGTGAGCCGCTTCAGCACCGGCACCGCGGAGAGATCAAGCGTGTACCGCGTATGGGCGTTGAACCCGCGGATCCCGCGCTCGCAGAGCACGACCTGATAGTTGCCTTCGTTGAGGATATACTCGGCGGCCAGCAGCAACTCTTCGAGCGTGGCGCTGACGCCGCGTTTGAGCATCACCGGAAGCCTGGACCGGCCGGCCCCGCGCAGCAGCGGGTAGTTCTGCATGTTGCGGGCGCCGATCTGGATCATGTCGGCGTACCGCGCCACCAGCTCCAGTTGCGCGGCGTCCATCGCCTCGGTGACGATCGGAAGTCCGGTCCGCTCGCGGGCCTCAGCCAGCAGGCGCAGCCCTTCCTCCTCAAGCCCCTGGAAGGAATAGGGAGACGTCCGCGGTTTGAAGGCCCCCCCGCGCAGCAGCCCCGCGCCGGCCGCCTTCACGGCGTCGGCCGTGGCCAGGATCTGCTCGCGGCTCTCCACCGAGCAGGGACCGGCGATGACCGCGACCTTCGCGCCGCCGATGGTTTGCGAGCCCACGGTCACCACCGTGTCGTGAGGGATGAACTCCCGGCTCACCAGCTTGAACGGCTGCAGGATCGGCACGACTCTCTCGACGCCCGGTGCCACCTCCAGCGACTCTCGCAGCATCTCCTTGGTCCGGTCGTCGCCGACCACGCCGATGACCGTGCGCGCCACACCGACGGAAATGTGGGTATTCAGCCCGGCGGCCTGCACCTTCTCGACCACGGCCTGCACCTGCCCTTCGCTGGCTCCGGACTCCATGACGATGATCATACCGTCCACTCCATTGACCTGAACCCCACCAGATCATCAGCCCCCTTCGCGGCGCCAGCCGCGTGCGCCGGAAAACACAAACACCTCCCGCCCACAAGGGACGAGAGGTGATCTCCCGCGGTGCCACCCGTGTTCCGCGCTGCCATCCGCCGGATCACCCTGCGAGCCGGCCGGATACCTGACAGCCCGGCACTTCCACTCCCATATCGGGGGAGCCGCCGACGAAGCTACTGACCCTTCGCTTCGCGCCTCCCGGGCCCATTCGCCGTCCTGCGGTTACCGCGCTCCCACCAGTACGCGGCTCTCTTCCACCGGCTGCGCCCTGGCGGCGCGGCCGGTGCCCTTGCAGGAACCGCTGCAGACGGGTACTCTTCCCGGTCCTCGGCTTATGAGGATTGCGAGTGAGTATACCATGCCTGTCAAGGTGCCGCAATCCTCAGGACGTGCGTCCACATGCGTCCCGGAGGACTAGGGTTGGGCCCGAGGCTTTCCTGCAGGAGCCCGGGCCTTGG
>JACQHU010000046.1 GCA_016198805.1 Armatimonadota bacterium | reverse complement strand
CCTGCTCGAAGATCGGTGCCATTTCCTCCTGGAAGCGTCTCCGGACATGGCGCGCCCTGACATAATCGACCGCAGGCACCTTCAACCCCTCTTCGATCAATCCGCGAATCCTCGGGCGGTAAGCACTCGCGTCGATGGCAAAGCGGGCGGCATGGAACGTCGCCGCTTCGACCCGCATGATGAGCTGGCCGGCGTCGTGGATCTCATCGGCGCTCGCAGGCAGGTTGACATCTTCGATCCTCGCGCCGGCTCCCGCAAACGCCGCGGCGACCGCATCAAGGTGCTGCCGGATCTCGAGGCTCGCTTTCTCCACGAACAATCCGCGGGGTATGCCCAGGCTCGGGGGTCGCAGCGCCAGGCCCGGAGCCTCTGCACCGGCCGGCGCGGCGCCGGGCGCCCGGCTTCCAGCAGCGGGCGCTGCCAGGATCGCCAGCACCAGCGCTGCATCGTCAACATTCCTGGCAAAGATGCCGACATGGTCGAGGCTCCATGCCAGCGGCGTCACGCCCGCGGCGCTGATGAGACGGTGCGTGGCTTTCAGGCCGACGATGCCGCAGTAGGCGGCCGGACGGAGCGTCGAACCCATCGTCTGTGAGCCCAGGGCCAGCGAGATCATCTGCGCGGCCACCGCAGCGGCAGAGCCGCTGGACGACCCGCCCGGCGTGTGCTCGCGGTTCCACGGGTTCCGTGTGTCGGCGGGATCGGCGTATGCGAACTCGGTCGTCGCGGTCTTCCCGAGGATGATCGCCCCCGCCTGCCGCAACCTGGCGACGGCCTCCGCGTCGCCCCCAGGGCGTTCGTGCGCGAAGGGACCCGCGCCCGAGGTCGTGACCATCCCCGCGACGTGGAAGATGTCCTTCACCCCGACTGGGACGCCATGCAGCGGCCCGCGGACCGTGCCGGCGCGCGCCTCGGCCTCCAGCGCGCGCGCGGCCTCCAGGGCGCCGGCGGCGTCGACAGCCACCCAGGCACGGAGTGCCGGCTCGACCTGCTCGATCCGCGCCAGGCAGGCTTCGACCACCGCCACGGGCGAAAGTTCGCGGGCGCGGATGCGCCGGGCAATCTCGGCAACGGTGAGCCTGTGCGGAGGCGTCATGGTCTCGTGGGCTCGGGCAGCGCGGCGGCCGGCGACCGCCGCGCCTCGAACATACTCCGTCCTGAGGCCATGTCCTGCCCCAATCAGGCGGCTCCGCCGTCGTTTCCCGTGATCGCCTGTTCCTGGGACGGCCTCACCACTGAGAGGAGGACCGATCCGCCGATGAGCGTGGCGACCACGGCGAGGGATACCCCGATGGGAATCGTGAAGAAGTCGCTGACCGCCATCTTCACGCCGACGAACGTCAGCACGAGCCCGAGCCCGACCTTCAGATAGTGGAACCGCGTCAGGACCCCGGCCAGCAGGAAGAAGAGCGCCCGCAGGCCCAGGATGGCGAAGATGTTCGACGTATAGACGATGAACGGGTCGCTGGTGATGGCAAAGATCGCCGGAATCGAGTCAACGGCGAAGACGATGTCGGTCGCCTCGACCACGACGAGCACCAGGAGCAGGGGCGTGGCAAAGAGGCGGCCATCGAGCCGCAGCACGAACTTCTGGCCGCGGTAGTCCGGCGTCACCGGCAGGTACCGGCGGACCAGCCGCAGCGCGGGGTTCCGCTCAGGATGCACATCGTGATCGCGGGCGCGGAGCAACTTCACCCCGGTGACGATCAGCAGTCCAGCAAACACGTAGATGACGGCGTGGAACGCCTGAAGCAGCGCGGCCCCCGCCAGGATGAAGATCAGGCGGAACACGATGGCGCCCAGGATCCCCCAGAACAGCACGCGGTGCTGGTAGGCGGCCGGGACGGAGAAGTACGAGAAGATCACCAGGAAGATGAAGATGTTGTCGACGCTCAGCGCCTTTTCGATGAGGTACCCGGTGAGGAACTCCAGCCCACGCTCGGGGCCGAACCAGTGCGCGACGCCCAGGTTGAACAGTAACGCCAGCGCGATCCAGAAGACGCTCCAGCCAAGCGCTTCGCGGGTGCCGACGACGTGGGCTTTCCGATGGAAGACCCCGAGGTCGAGGGCGAGCATGGCGATGACGAACAGGGTGAAGCCGCCCCACAGCAGCGGCGTCCCAACGGACTCAGGCATGGACCTGCCGGCTCCTTCCCCGCCGTCGAGGGCAACACAAGAGACCCCCGAAACGGCAACATACCGTTTTCGGAGGTCTCATCGTTTCGGCGGGGCCGGGCGGGGATGCCGCCGTCCTGACGACCACGCTGTGGCCCGGATCGGACCACCGATTACTCCCCTCGTTGCCCCGCAGGCTATCAGATGCCCCTGCCCCTGTCAAGCGATCGGGCCGGTTCCACTTGGGGGAGGACCGCCCGGTCACGTTGAGGAAGCACGCGCTGAACACGATCGGGAGGGACGGCCATGGCCGAAGCGGCGTTCGTGAAGGCGCTGCGGGGACGTGATGAAATCACCATCTCGGTCATCGGACGCAAGAGCAAGCGGATCATCACCCTGCCGGTGTGGTGTGTCCTTGAAGGACACACCCTCTGGCTGCTCCCCGTGCGGGGCTCCCGGAGCCAGTGGTACCGCAACCTTTTGGCGAATCCCGCGATCACCATCAGGGCGGGACGCCTCCGCAGGTCCTTCACCGCCCACCCGGTGAGACCCCCCAGAACGGTGAAGACGGTGGTGCGGAAGTTCCGCGCCCGGTACACGCCGGAGGAAGTCGCGCGCTACTACTCGATCTTTGACGCGGCGGTGAAAGTGCCGGTGACTGGATGAACGCAGACCGGTTCATCAGTTGCCGTTGTGGCAAAGAGTGCCTGGGCTGCCAGGCCGCGGTGCTGGCAGTCACCTGCGGCTGCGACTTCGAAGCCAAGCAGTTCGAGTACGGCCTCGACCGGGTCGCCGCCGCCCATGACCACCACGCCGCTCACGGGGTCGCGCCCTCCCCCCAGGCGGACGTCGCCGCGCGTGCCGACCACGCCGACCACGAGGCGCTCATGGCCGACCCCCGTATGGCCCGCGCCATGGAACTCGATATGCGCCGGCGGTTCCTCTGGGCCCTGGCCCTCACCGTCCCGGCGGTCTTTTACTCGCCGCTGGGCGAGAAGGTCCTCCACGTGACCCTGCCGGCGCCGCTGCCGGTCAACTGGATCCTCTTCATCCTCACGACGCCGGTGGTCGTCTGGGCCGGGAACATCTTCCTCACCGGCGCCTATGCCTCGCTGCGGGATCGGAAGCTCAACATGTCGGTGCTGGTCACGACCGGCGTGCTGGCGGCCTATTTGTTCAGCGTGGGCCTCACCCTGCTCGGCGCCGGGGAGACCTTCTACGAAGCCGCGGCCATGCTCGTGACCTTTGTCCTCTTCGGCCACTGGATGGAGATGCGCTCGCGCCGCGGCACTTCCGATGCGCTGCGGGCGCTGTTCAGCCTGGTGCCGCCGAGGGCACGGGTCATCCGGGATGGCACCGAAATCGAAGTCCCGACGGCCGATATCAGGGTTGGAGACCTGGTCGTGATCACACCGGGCGATAAGGTCCCGGTCGACGGTGAGGTGGTTACAGGGCAGACAAGCATCGACGAGTCACTGGTCACGGGAGAATCGCTGCCGGTGCCCAAAGGCCCCGGCGACCGCGTCATTGGCGGCTCCATCAACGGGAGCGGCGCAGTGACCTTTCGCGCCACGAAGGTCGGCAACGAGACGGCACTGGCGCAGATCGTGCGGCTGGTGGAGGCGGCACAGTCCTCGAAGGCCCCGGGCCAGCGCCTGGCGGATCGGGCGGCCGCTTACCTGGTCGTGCTCGCCGTGGGCGCGGGTGTAGTCACCTTCGTCGTCTGGTATGCCGTCCTGCGCGCCGACCTGCTGCTGGCGCTGACCTTTGCCATCTCCGCGGTCGTCATCGCCTGCCCCGACGCGCTGGGGCTGGCCACGCCCACCGCCGTCGCCGTGGGGACCGGCGTCGGCGCCCGGCATCACATCCTGATCAAGGACGCGGCAACGCTGGAGCGGATTTCCTCAGTCACCGCGGTCATCTTCGACAAGACGGGGACGCTCACCGAAGGACGGCCGGCCATCACGGACGTCGCCACTGCTTCCGGACACGATGCGAATGACCTGGTCCGGCTCGTGGCAGCGGCGGAGCGCCGGGCCAACCATCCACTGGCGCTGGCGGTCCTGGCCGAGGCCGGGCGGCGCGGGCTGTCTGTGCCGCAGGACCTCTCGGAGTTCAACGCGATCGCCGGCCACGGCGTCGAGGCCCGCGTCGACGGCCGCCACCTGCTGGTCGGCACGCGGCGCCTGATGGAGCAGCGTGGCATCGACCTGGGCCCGATGGCCGAGAGCGTCGCGCGCGCCCTGGAGGCCGGACAGACCGTGATGCTGGCCGCCGTCGACGGACAGCCTGCAGGCTGGCTCGCCGCCGCCGATCCGATCCGGCCCACCGCCCGGACCGCGGTGGAGCGGCTGCGCGCCCTGGGCATCGAACCGGTCATGATCAGCGGCGACAACCGCCGCACAGCCGAGGCCGTGGCGCGCGAGTTGGGCATCGAGCGGGTCTTCGCGGAGGTATTGCCGCAGGACAAGGCCGCGCACGTCCGCCGGCTGCAGGAGGAAGGCAAGGTCGTGGCCATGGTCGGCGACGGGATCAACGACGCGCCAGCGCTGGCGCAGGCGGACGTCGGTATCGCCATCGGCGCGGGCACCGACGTGGCGGTGGAGACTGCACAGATGGTGCTGATGCGGTCGGACCCGCTGGACGTGCTCCGCGGCATCCGCCTCTCCCAAGCCACGGTCACGAAGATGAAGCAGAACCTGGTCTGGGCGTCGGTCTACAACGTGCTGGCCATCCCCATCGCGGCCGGCGTGCTCCACCCGTCGCTGGGCATCACGCTGCGGCCGGAGTGGGCGGCGCTGCTGATGTCCGCGTCGTCCATCATCGTGGCCACCAACGCGGTCCTGCTGAAGCGCGTCGAGCGGGAAATGGCGGGATAGCGAGGAACGTTCCTGCGCGAGTCCACGCCATCATGGAAGGGGGGTTCGTGATGAGATGGCTTCTCCTGTCCATTGGATTTGCAGCCCTGGTCGGCGCCGGGCTCGTCCTGTCTCCCTGGGCACGACCCATCGCTGCGGGGCCCATGGCCGAGGTGAGGGCGCAACTGCTGCCGCCTCCGCAAGTGCCGCCTCCCGTCGCGCGCGGCCCGGCGAAGGTCCTGGTGACGCTGGAGACGATCGAGCAGAAGGGGACCCTGGCCGACGGCGTCGAGTACACCTTCTGGATGTTCAACGGGTTGGTCCCGGGCCCGATGATCCGGGTGCGCGAGGGTGATACCGTCGAGTTGCGCCTGAAGAATCACGCGCAGAGCAAGCAGCCCCATTCGATCGACCTCCATGCGGTGACCGGTCCGGGCGGGGGGGCGGTGGCGACGCAGACGCTGCCCGGGAAGGAGACCGTCTTCCAGTGGAAGGCCCTCAACCCCGGCGTGTACGTGTATCACTGCGCTTCGCCGCACATCCCCACCCACATCGCCAACGGGATGTACGGGCTGATCGTGGTGGATCCGGCCGGCGGCCTGCCGAAGGTGGATGTGGAACTATACGTGATGCAGGGCGAGTTCTACACGCAGGGCGCCAGGGGTCAGAAAGGCCTCCAACGGTATGACGCCGTCAAAGCCTATGCCGAGCAGCCCGAGTACGTGGTGTTCAACGGTCGCGTCGGGGCGCTGGCCGGCGCTGGCGCCCTGAAGGCGAACGTCGGGCAGGTCGTGCGGCTGTTCGTCGGCAACGGCGGCCCGAATCACGTCTGGTCGTTCCACGTGATCGGGGAGATCTTCGACCGGGTCTATCCTGAGGGTGCCGTGGGCCGCCCGCCGATGACCAATGTGCAGACCACGGTGATTCCCGCAGGCGGCGCGGCGATCGTCGAGTTCCGCGTCGAAGTCCCCGGCACGTATCTCCTGGTTGATCACAGCATCTTCCGGATCGACAAGGGCGCGGTGGGAGAACTCGTGGTCGCGGGGCGGCAGGCGCCTGAGATCTTCAGGTCCGGGGGGAGGTAACGCGCCGGGCCAAGGCGACCTAGCGCGCCGCCAGCCAGGCGCCCAGGTTCTTGATCGCCACGAACAGCAAGAGCACCGCCAGGATCCGGCGCAGGTGCGCAGGGAGGAGCCGGTGGGCGCCGGCCCAGGCGCCCACTAGCCCGCCCAGGAATGCGGCGGCGACCAGGGGCGCCAGGTTCCCAACGACCAGGGCCCCCCGCGCCGCCCGGCCGCCCAGCCCCGCCAGGGAATTCACGACGATGAAGGCGGCCGAGGTGGCGGCGGTCTGCCGGGTCCCGGCCCACCCGGCCAGGATCATCAGGGGGCTGAGAAAGATCCCCCCTCCCACGCCCACGAGCCCGGAGAGCAGGCCGATGGCCGCGCCGGCCGCCAGGGCCACCCCCGATGAGAGCGGCTTCTGAGGATGCTCGGCCGGCGTCCACCATAAACGAAGCGCCGCGGCGAGCAGCGCCACGCCCAGGAGCAACCCGTAGGCCCTCGTCGAAACGGTGAGGAAACCGCCCACATAGGCCGCGGGCACGGAGGTGACGACAAACGGCCAGGTCAGCCGGCCCGACAGGTGCCCCGCGCGCGCGTACGTGATCAGCGCGACCCCGGCCACCAGCACGTTCAGCACCAGCGCGCTGGTGGACATCAGGTTGGGGTCGGCCCCGGCGAGGCTGAGGAGGGCAAGGTAGGCGGATGCGCCGCCGTGGCCGACCGATGCATAGGCCGCGGCGCTGGCCGCGACAAGGACCAGCAGCACCGCCCCGTCCTGGGCAAGCGACACTCCCGTCCCCCCTCCCCCTGGCGTGCTCTCCCCATGCTTCGCACGCCTCCGCTCGAGTCCTGTCCGGGCAGGAAGAGCCTCGGGGCCGTGCAATTTCTCTACGCACGAGCAGTCTGCCCCGTGTAACCCTTGGGGACGAGTGACACCCGGATCACACTGGGTGCGCAGGAGGTGGTTCGATGAGGAAGGCCCTGGTCTTTGCCCTGGCGGTGGCCGTGGCCGCCGCCGCGTTCTTCACGTACTCCGCGTCGGCCCAGCCGCCGCGATCGCGGCTCGACGTCGTCAAGGCACGCGGCCGTCTGATCTGCGGCATCTCCGGCACCACCGTGGGCTTCTCCTTTGTGGAGCCGCGCACCGGCGAGATGGTCGGCTTCGACGCCGACTTCTGCCGCGCGCTGGCAGCGTTCATTAACGTGCCGTCGGTCGAATTTGTGCAGCACACCTCGGCCAGCCGGATTCCGGCGGTCATCGCGGGATCGGTCGACGTCGTGTTTCGCACGACGACGATTACTTTCAGCCGCGACGCCCAGGTCGACTTCGGCCCGGTGACCTTCTACGACGGCCAGCGCCTGCTGGTGCGCACGGCGTCCAAGATCCGCGACCTGAACGACCTGAACAACGCCCGCATCTGCACCCAGACCGGTACCACCAGCGAGCGCAACATCACCGACCAGATGCGGCTGCGCAACTTCAAGTTCGAGCTGATTACGTTTGCCCAGCCCAAGGAGGCGTTTGACGGCTTCGTGGCCGGCCGCTGCGACGTCTGGACGACCGACGCGAGCCAGCTCACAGCGTTCCGGGCAACGGCGCCCAGGCCGGCCGAGTTCATGGTCGTGGGGAAGGAGTTCAGCGACGAGCCGCTGGCGCCCGTGTACCAGGAGAACGACTCGAAGTGGGCCGACGCGGTGAACTACACCGTGTACGGGCTGATCGGCGCCGAGGAGCTGGGTATCACGCAGATCACCGCCGGGTCGGAGGGCCGCCTGAGGGAGATCGGGGACAAGGATCCCGTGGCCAAGTCGCTCATCACCGCGGGTGACGGTGGGGTGATCCGTGCGGTCCGCGCGGTGGGCAACTATGGGGACGTCTACAACCGGTACTTCGGGCCGGCAAGGGCGACAGCCATCCCCCGGCAGGGGACGCGCAACGCGCTGTCACGCAACGGTGGGACGATGAACAGTCGCCCGTTCCGGTAGACGCATAAGCGGGGGGTGGAGGGCGCGCCCACCACCCCCGCAGGGTAGTGATGGCCCGTTCCTCTCACGCTCCCCCGCTCTGGCGGGACGCCCGCGCCCTCAGCATCGTCGCGCAGGCGCTGTTCGTGGT